>CAZYQJ010000132.1:0-1733 GCA_964649925.1 uncultured Litorilinea sp. | reverse complement strand
TGGCTATGCAATCATCGGGATTCCGACCACCTTTACGGTGGCCTGTCTGTTGATTCTGGCCTATCACACGATCCGGCAGTTGGGAATGGTAAGCCGTATCCATGCACTGGCAACCTCGATCAACCTCTTTCATGCGGGTCCAGTCTATGCTTTCTCCGAACTCACGGCGCGCACGGGTATCGGTCTTATCGGCTTCGCCTGTTTGATCATGCTATTGAGTACACCCGATCCTTCTGACCTCTTCGCTTATTTGTCCATTACTCCCATTGTAGTGGTGGCCGTCGCCGCTTTTGTATTGCCTCTGCGCGGTATGCACCGTCGCCTGGTCAAAGAAAAGGATCAACTGGAGACTCGGATCGCCGATGGGGTGGAACGGGCACACGAGGAGTTGCAGGAGCGTTTGCGGACGCATAACTTTGCAGGCGGTGATGATTTGGACAAGGTAATCTCAAGCCTGCTGAGCCTGCGCGCCGTGGCTGCCAAACTCTCAACCTGGCCCTGGCAGCCCGAAACCTTGCGCGGTTTCCTCTCCGCTCTGCTGATCCCAATCCTGATCTGGATTATCACCACCGTTCTCGAACCGTTCATGACGTTCTGACGTTTCGACAGCCCCCTGCTGGCCGTATGTTTGACACGCTCTCCAAGACAAGATAGACTCTACTGTAGCTGATCAGGCGACTAGGGTTCCGCTGCCTGGGTGCAGGGCTGGACCGAGCGTCGCATAAGCCGGAGTGACGGCGAGTACCTAAAAGGACAAAAGCCTGGAGGGATTAGGTTAGCGCTAGGTTGTACGCGCTTCTAATCCTTTTTTTGTGCCTTGGAGGTACCGTATGTTCCCTTCGTTTTCCCCGCACACGCGTGCGGTCTTACAGGCATTTTTGGTTACCTTTCTCTGGGCTACGTCCTGGGTCCTCATCAAATGGGGGCTGGAGGACATCCCTGCCCTGACCTTCGCCGGGCTACGCTATACCCTGGCCCTGTTGTTTTTAATCCCCGTCGCCGTGCGATCCGGCCATCTCTCTGCTGTTACGCGCCTTTCCAAAACCAATTGGCTACAACTGATCGCCCTGGGCGTTGTCCTCTACACCGTCACGCAGGGGGCGCAGTTTTTGAGTCTCTTTTACCTGAGCGCGATTACGACCAATCTGCTGCTCAGTTTTAGCAGCGTCGTCGTCGCCTTCCTGTCGATTGCGCTGTTGGGCGAGAAGCCGTCGCGGCTGCAGTGGGCGGGCGTGATCCTGTATCTGGCGGGCGTGTGGGTTTACTTTTATCCCGCCGCGCTGCCGATGCATGAGCGCATCGGCCTGATCATTGCGGTCACAGGAGTGCTGGCGAACAGCGTTTCCTCTGTGCTGGGCCGGGCTGTCAATCGCGGCGGGCAGCTGCCGCCCATTGCCGTGACCGTCGTCAGCATGGGCATCGGCGCGCTGATCCTCTTGATCCTCGGGATCGCCGTTCAAGGGCTGCCCCCGTTGACCCTCCGGCACTGGCTGGTCATCCTCTGGCTGGCGGCGATCAACACAGCCTTTGCCTTCACCCTCTGGAATCACACCCTGCGCACGCTCTCCGCGGTGGAGTCAACGCTGCTGAACAGCCTGATGCTCATCCAGATCCCGCTGCTGGCCTATTTCTTCCTCGGCGAAACGTTGCAGCCGCGCGCCTTGATCGGCCACATCGCCGCGGGGGTGGGCATTTTTATGGGGCAGTGGGCGGGTAGACAGTAGGGAGGTAGG
>CAZYQJ010000131.1:5928-10131 GCA_964649925.1 uncultured Litorilinea sp. | reverse complement strand
GACGGCGCAGTTCGGGCGTGGTGAGCGGGCGGTTCTGGCCTGCAGTGCGCGTCAGATACGTGCCCTGTAGGCTGTAGATATGGGGCAGCCCTGAAGGAACCTGCACCACTAGCACCGTCCCGCGGCTGGTTTCCAAGACTTGAGGGCCAGGCAGAACCAGCGGCGGGTCGGTCAACAGCCCGGCTTCCAGCACCGTCTCGCGCAGGGCAGTGGTGTCGAGGTCTTTTTGTACCTGGCCTTTGGCGCTGACGCCGACGATCGCCATGCCGCCATTGGCGTTTGCCAGCGCGACGAGTGTTTCGGCCAGTGTGCGCGTGGCAGTACGTGCTGGCAGAAAGGCGGTGCGGTCGGTCGCGCCGCTGTCCAGGATCTGAAAGAGTTCTTCGTCGGTCAGGGTGCGCTGCAGCCGCCGGATCATCGAGAGGTCTCCCATCGGTCAGTCTGTCCTTGTTCGGATTGTAACGCAGCCGGAAGTGGATGCCAAACAGGCCGACGCACCCCCTGGCGGGCGGGCTGCACTGTCCCGGCCTGTGTTGACGTGCGGCCTGGTTCCGCATACGATAAGGCCACTGACTGGCCCTGGCGAATCGTTCCGGTGAGATACCTGACATCCATGCTGAAATTTAGACGCCAATCCTTTGCCCCTCTGCTGCACTCGCAATGGTCGCGGGCGCTGCTGCCGGGGCTGCATATTAAACGCTGGTTGCTCCTGATCATGTTCGGCGTGACCGTCGCCGCGTTGGGGCTGGCCTTGTTGATCCGTGATTATTATATTGGTTCGCGCTTTCCGCGCTTTGTCTATCTGCTGGCGCAGCCTGAATGGCCGGACTGGCTGCGCGGGCTGCTGCTGGTGAGCGCGGGGCTGCTGCTGGTGGCGATCGCCGTCTGGTCGCTCAACAGTTCAATCTTGAGCGCGCTGCTGCCCGGCCCAAACCCACCCAAGAACATCGAGATGGTCAATGTGCTGCTGCAGCGCCAACTACGCCGCAACGGGCCGCGCGTGGTTGCGATCGGCGGCGGCACGGGGATGCCCCAACTGTTGCGCGGGCTGCGCGAGTACACTGACCACATCACCGCGGTGGTGACGGTGGCCGACGACGGCGGCAGCAGCGGGCGTCTGCGCCGCCAGATGGGGCTGCTCCCGCCGGGCGATTTTCGCAACAACATCGCCGCGCTGAGCGAAGCCGAAGACCTGATGACTCGGCTCTTTCAGTACCGCTTTGCGGAAACGGAGATCGGCGGCAGCGACGGGGAGTCCCCCAGCCCATTGGCAGGCCACAACTTTGGCAACCTGTTCATCGCCACGATGGCGGCGGTCACCGGCAGTTTTGAAAGCGGCATCGCCGAGAGCAGCCGGGTGCTGGCTGTGCGAGGTCGCGTGCTGCCCAGCACGCTGGAAAATGTGGCGCTTTGTGCCGAGATCTGCCGCACCCATGAAAACGGCGAAGAAGAGTGGTTGATGGTCGAAGGGGAAAGCAAGATCCCCGAAGCGCGCGGGCGCGTGATGCGTGTCTTTCTGAAACCGGAAAATGCCCGCGCCTACCCTGCTACGGTGCAGGCCATCTTACAGGCCGACCTGATTGTGGCCGGGCCAGGCAGTTTCTTCACCAGTGTGCTGCCCAATTTGCTGGTTCCCTCGATCCGCGATGCCATTCTTGCGTCGGCTGCGCCGCGTATCTATATCTGCAATGTGGCGACGCAGCCGGGCGAGACCGATGGCTACACCGTCTCCGACCATATGCGCCAGTTGCAGCAGCATGTAGGGCCTGCCTTTACCACCGTGCTGGCACATACAAGCCCCGATCTTGACCATGATCCCCCCTTTGTGGGGGAGTGGGTGCGGCTGCCAGGGCCGGATGAGCCGTTGGACTATACCCTCTTTACGGGTGACCTGGTGGACGCAGAGCGCCCCTGGCGGCACGACGCCAAAAAGCTCGCCGCCCGACTGATGGAGATCTATGAGGAATTGCGGGCCAAGGAACCCGCTTAACGATTTGTTACACAGATACTCACCGGCTTGACAAGGCGACCGGTCTCAGGTATAGTGCTAGTAACAAGATGTTGGAAGTTCTGATCAAGGTGTCAAAACCGCCGTCCGGACTCAACCTGTCTGGATGGCGATTTTTGTTCATTGTGGGAACGACGACGTTTTGTACTATCACAACGCAGCCTTGTGCTGTCATATCTAGAGTAACCGTTTCATAAACGGAGGAGTTTCCAACAATGAGTCAGCAACGTCTCACCGGCACTGTCAAGTGGTTCAATGATCAGAAGGGCTTCGGCTTTTTGGCGGTGGAAGGTGGCAAGGATGTCTTTGTCCATCATTCCGCTATCGAGGCCGCAGGCTTCCGCAGCTTGGCCGAGGGCGACCGCGTCGAGTTCACACTCGAGCAAACCCCCAAGGGTCCGGCGGCGGCCAACGTCCGCAAGATCTAACGAAATGACACGTACCCGATAGGCGACAGCCTGTCGATACGCAGATTGACCAGGAGCGGGAGCAGCCCTAGGGCTGCTCCCGCTCTTTTTTGCTAAATGGCCCCGAGGTGAAAATAGTAATTGTCCCTGCCTCATGCTACAATGGGTGAATGGTACACTAAGGGCGGCGCGGACAGCGCAGGTACATTAAACGGCCATTTTTGGCTGGTGTATCGGACGTCGCTCTTCTACACATCGAATCCTGTGGCGGCCTGGCCGTGATGCCGTCGCCTCTGGAAAAGAGCATAGAATCCGCATTTCTTCACCTAAGGAGTTGTGAATGGCTACTCGTATTGCGATTAACGGCTTTGGGCGCATTGGACGACAGGTCACCAAGGCGCTGAAGGAGAAGTACAATGAGGACTTTGACCTGGTTGCGGTCAACGACCTGAGTGATGTCAAGACCAACGCCCACCTCTTCAAATATGACAGCAACTATGGCATCTATCCCGGCACGGTCGAGGTAGAGGGCGGCGACATCGTCATCGACGGCGACCGCGTCAAGGTGCTGTCGGAACGCGACCCGGCGAAACTGCCGTGGGGCGACCTGGGCGTTGATGTCGTCGTGGAAAGCACTGGCATCTTCACCAGCCGCGACAAGGCCAGCCTGCACCTGGAGGCAGGTGCGAAGAAGGTGATCATCTCGGCCCCGGCCAAGGGCGAAGACATCACGATGTGCATGGGCGTCAACCACGAACAGTACGACCCAGCCAACCACCATATCATCAGCAACGCAAGCTGCACCACCAACTGTCTGGCCCCTGCCGCCAAGGTTGTCAATGATACCTTTGGCATCGAACAGGGCGTCATGACTACCGTCCACGCCTACACCAATGATCAGCGCATTCTGGACCTGGTGCATAAGGACTTGCGCCGGGCGCGCGCCGCAGCCCTGAGTATCATCCCCACGACCACGGGCGCGGCCAAGGCTGTCGCGCTTGTCGTGCCGGAGCTACAGGGCAAGTTCGACGGCTTTGCCATGCGTGTGCCCACCTCCACGGTGAGCGTGGTGGACTTCGTGGCCAAGGTGAACAACCCCGGCAGCACCGAGGATCTGCTGGCCGCGTTCGATGCAGCCGCCGCCGGTCCCATGAAGGGCATCCTGGCCGTTAGCCGCGAACCCCTGGTGAGCATTGACTACAAGGGCAATCCCTACAGCAGCACGATTGACGCCGAATTCACCAAAGTCTACGGCGATCTGGTTAAGGTCGTGACCTGGTACGACAACGAGTGGGCCTATAGCGTGCGCGTCGTCGATATGGCGAAATACCTTGTAGACAAAGGGATCTAAGCCCAGCCGGGTCTAAGTGAACCAAGTGCCCTTGAACGACGTGAGACCTGTTGCGCTGCCCTTCTTTGCGTAGCATGGCTCACGTCGTTTCTTTCAGGGGCTACTCCCGGGAGAGTCACCATGCAAAAACAGACGATTCGTGATGTAGAATGGCAGGGTAAAAAAGCCCTGGTCCGAGTCGATTTCAACGTGCCCCAGGATGATGCGGGGCGTATCACCGACGACGCCCGCATCCGGGCTGCGCTGCCCACGATCAACTATCTGCTGGAACAAGGCGCGGCGGTGATCCTCATGAGCCATCTGGGGCGGCCCAAGGGCGGGCCTGACCCCAAATTCAGCATGAAGGTGACAGCCGACCATCTGGCAACGCTGATCGATGCACCTGTCCAGTGGGTGGATGCCGTGACCGGCCCCAAGGCCGAAGCCGCGGCCCAGGC
>CAZYQJ010000131.1:3011-5918 GCA_964649925.1 uncultured Litorilinea sp. | reverse complement strand
GTTGCAGCCTGGCCAGGTGTTGGTTCTGGAAAATACCCGTTTCGACGGGCGTGAGACCAAGAACGACCTCACGATGGCGCAGGAACTGGCGAAGCTCGGCGATGTCTATGTCAACGACGCTTTTGGCAGCGCGCACCGCGCTCATGCCAGCACCGCAGGCGTGGCGGAATATCTGCCCGGCGTGGCAGGGTTCCTCATGGAAAAAGAACTGGCCTACCTGGGCGGCGCGCTGGAGAACCCGCAGCACCCCTTTATCGCGATCATGGGGGGAGCCAAGATCAGCGACAAGATCGGCGTGATCGAAGCCTTGCTGCAAAAGGTGGATGGCATCCTGATCGGCGGCGGCATGGCCAACACCTTCCTGGCCGCCGAGGGCTATTCGATGGGCAAAAGCCTGGTCGAAACCGAGGTGCTGGAAACCGCCAGGGAATTGATGAGAAAGGGCGCAGGCATCATCCACCTGCCGGTGGATCTGGTGGTGGCGTCTGAGTTCGCGGCGGATGCCGAACATCAAGTCGTCAGCGTGCAGGATGTGCCCGAAGGCTGGATGGCACTGGATATCGGCCCAGCCACCACTGCCCACTTCAATAACTGGCTTTCGGGGGCTAAGACCGTGGTCTGGAACGGGCCGATGGGCGTCTTTGAGTTCCCTGTCTTTGCCCGCGGTACGGTGGCGATTGCCGAGATGCTGGCCGGGCTGCACGGCGCCACGACGATCATCGGCGGCGGCGACAGCGCAGCAGCGGTGCGTCAAGCCGGGGTCGAAGATGCCATGAGTCACGTCAGCACCGGAGGCGGGGCCAGCCTGGAATTTCTGGAAGGCAAAGAGCTTCCCGGCGTGGCTTTGCTGCAAAACCGCTAACCAGACCCATTGTTTCACTCCACTCGACCTGTCTCAAAACGGCAGGCTGAGAAGGATTGCCGGATATGAATTTTCTAAGACGACTTTTTGGGGGCAGACCGGGCGGCAGCGCGAGCCGTATGTTGAACATCTATGTCCTCAACCGGCGTTGTAATGAACCCGTCGCCGGAACAGTGGATTTGTTCAACGAACTGAGTCAGAGTGAAGACAGCAGCTACAGCTATTACACGCGCAAGGTGCTGCACACCTCTGGCGAACGGCGCTGCTTTGGTCAGGTCGAGGTTGAGATCTGGTTCAACCAGAACAAAGAACCTGTCCACCATGCAGTGGAAGGGGGGCGCTGGCTCACTGCCGAGGAATATGAGGCGGAGCTGGCCCGCTTCCACGCGCCACCGCCCGACCCCGAAGCCGAAAGCGAAGGAGATAAATCCGACCATGCGCAAACCGATGATGGCCGGGAATTGGAAGATGAATAAGACCGTGGAAGAAGCGGTCGCGCTGGCGCAAGCCATCCGTGACAGCGTTTCCGGGGTCGAGAGTGTAGACCGTGTGATCTGTCCCACCTTTGTCTGCCTGCCTGCCGTACAGCAGGCTGTCCAGGGCAGCAGCGTTGCCGTGGGTGCACAGAATATGCATTGGGCCGAAAGCGGGGCATACACCGGCGAGGTCAGCGCGGCCATGCTGCAAGGGCTGGTGGACTATGTGATCATCGGCCACAGCGAGCGCCGCCAATACTTTGCGGAGACCGACGAATCGGTCAACAAGAAGATCCACGCGGCGCTGGCCGCGGGGTTGACGCCGATTGTCTGTGTGGGTGAATCGCTGGCCCAAAACGAAGCGGGGGAGACCCAAAGCTTTGTCAGCGGGCAGGTGAAGGCTGCGCTGGCAGGGCTGAGCGGCGACCAGGTGCAGAGCCTGATCATCGCCTATGAGCCGATCTGGGCGATTGGGACGGGCCGCGCGGCCACGTCGCAGCAGGCCCAGGATATCTGCGGCGGTACGGTGCGCGCAGCCGTGGCCGAACTCTTTGGCGATGACGTGGCGCAGGCGACGCGCATCCTCTATGGCGGCAGCACAAACGCCAAGAACATCGGCGAGATCATGCAGCAGCCAGACATCGACGGCGCGCTGATCGGCGGCGCATCGCTCCAGCCCGACAGCTACGCCTCGATGGTCAAGACGACCGCCGAGGTCTATCGCTAGAGTTGAGTCTACAGCTAGTAGTCAGTAGCCAGCGGTCAGTTGTCAGTGGAGAGAAGATGATTCAATCCAGGTCTGGCAACTGGTTGCTGGCTACTTTGCTTCTTTTGCCGCATCGTCGCCATAAAGCCTCTGCTCCAGGCAGGCGCGCACAGACGGCCATTCCTTATCCAGCATCCGAAACCAGGCGGTATCGCGATTGCGGCCTTTGGAGATGAAGTGATATTCCTGGATGCCCTCAAACTGGAAGCCCAAGCGCAGGGCGGCGCGGCGTGAACGGGCATTGAGCGCGTTGCATTTCCACTCCACACGGCGATACCCCAGCCCAAAGACATGGCGCAGCATGAGGTAGGCGGCTTCTGTGTTGGCCGCAGTGCGCTGCACCAGGGGCGAATACCAGATTGACCCCAGTTCGATCTTCAGGTGGGCAGGGTGGTTGCTCATCAGGCTGGCCGAGCCGACCGGCGTTCCCGTGGCCTGGTCAAAGACGCAGAAACAGAGCACATCCTCGACTGCACACCAGCCCGCCAGTTGATCGGCTAACGCCTGTGCATTGGGAAAGGGGCCGTGGTTCATGTAGCGCCAGACGAGCGCGTCGGCGTCATAGGCGTTGATGGCGCGATCTCCGAGCCGCGCCGGTTGGCCGTTGGTCAGCGCAAAGAGCGTAGGCGCATCGCGCGCCGGGTCGAGCGGTGCGAGCCGCACTGTCCTACCCTCCAACTCCACCGGGTCCGGTTTGAGCGGCAGCGCGCTGCGGCGGGCAAGCACATCCGCGGGGAGTGTGGGCGCAATGGGAAATTCGTCCATAGGTTCTCCCTTCTCCTAACTGGCTACTGACTTAGTTC
>CAZYQJ010000131.1:0-3001 GCA_964649925.1 uncultured Litorilinea sp. | reverse complement strand
CACCGGCGCGCGGTCGTCGGTGAAGATGGGCGTATCGGGCGGCGGGTCGGCAATGCGCGCGTAGGCCTGGGTTTCTTCGGCAAAGGCGCGGAATTCGGCTGGCATACTATCGGGCAGCGCGGCGACGTTGGCGGCCAGGTTCTCCAGACGAGTGGGCTGCACGGTCGCGACCAGCAGCGTGTTTGCCAGGGTGTCGGGGGGGCCGGGTTCGTCCACCAGATAGACGCTGGGAAAGACCTGCCCGGCAGTGGCGGCCAGCGCATCGACCAGGCTGAAATTGGTGGAGGTGCGCCCTACATTAATGGCCAGAACCCCATCCTCGGTCAAGTGTCGGCGCGCCAGGTGAAAAAACTCGACCGTGGTCAGATGAAATGGGATGTAAGGCGGGCGGTAAGCGTCAACTGCGATCAACGACCAGGCCGCGCTGTCAGGTTGTTGGGCAAGCCAGGCGCGGCCGTCGGCGGCGATTGCGGTCAGGTTGGGCTGGTTCATGCCAAAATAGCGCTGCCCGACCTCGATGATCTGCGGGTCCAGTTCGATGCCGGTGATAGGCAGCGGGCCATAGATATTGGTGTATAACTCGCTGACCGTCCCCGCGGCCAGCCCGATGAGCAGCAGTGAGTCGTCGGGGGTGGCGAGCGCGGGTGGCGCATTGAAGAGCGGGGCCAGCAGAAAGTAGTCCCAAATCCCCTGGCTGAGCAGCATATCGGGGTGGGAAACGCTGTGCAGGCCGACGCCGTCGTTGAGTTTGAGGTGGCGTTCCGTCCCCCACTGGCGCACGACAATGGTGTTGTAGAGGCTTTCGTCGGCATAGATGACGTCGCCTGCCCCGTCGCCGCCGGTGGTGAGTGGGCCGCCGGGATGGCTGATCAGTGTCAGGGCCAGCACAACGATCAGCCCGGCCAGCGGTATCCAGCGATGGGCGTGGCGCAGGCTGCCCACGCTTACCACCAGCAGCAGCGCCAGAGCCAGCAGAAAAAAGGTCCAGCGTGTGCCATAGGCTGGAATGAGCCACAGCACTGGCAGGAATGTGCCGATCAAACTGCCCGCAGTGCTAATGGCGGAGAGCCGCCCGGCGGTGCGCCCGGTCTCGGCGACATCCGTCACGCTGAGACGGATGGCCCAGGGGGTGGCTGTCCCCAAGAGGATGCCGGGGATGCTAAAGAGCAGCAGGACGGCGATCAGCGCGCCCGCCAACAGGTCTACGGCAAAGGAAGCCATCCCAGCGGCGGCCATCCGCAGCACAGGCTGTGAAGCCGCGGGGATGAACGCCACGCCCACCGCAGCCAGGGTGAGGGTAATATCCAACTCGCGGCGGCGCGGAAATCGGTCGGCAAGCCTGCCGCCCAGCCATGCGCCCCCTGCTAGATAGAGCAGGATCAGCCCGATCAGCGCAGCCCAGACGATCTGGCTGTTGCCAAAGGTCGGCTCCAACAGGCGGGACGCGCTCAGTTCCATACCGAGCGTGACGATACCCGTGACAAAAACAAGCAGCGGGAGATAGTTCATCAGTGGTTGCGAGCGCCGTACCAGCCGGGGGTCATTTGAGGGCGAGCGGAGATCGACCGATGGGCACGGGGGTAAAGTTGTTCGAACTTTGGCTTGAAATAGGGTATCATGCTACGGATTATGTCGCCATATTGACAATAATTAGACCTAGAGTGTAATCAGATCAAGAGTGTGTGGTGGCTCGGTCAAGCAAGAAAGTCGCCACAGCGTTCTGGAACCGGCGAGTGCAAGCGCACCCGGTTCCGCTGTAGTGTAATGGATAGGTAGAAAGGCATCAAACCTGCATGGCTGAAATCGCTGCCAGAATCGATCCCATCTATTACGGCCCTGACCGCGGTGAATCGCGCACTCGTTACTATTGGGCGACAGCGGTGCTGCTGGTTGCCTTGGCGGTGGTTCCGTGGAACGTTGAGTGGCGGTTGACCGTTTTTTCGCACATCATCCTGGAAGTGATCGCCACAGTCTTGGCCTTTGTCGTGGGCTGCCTGGCCTTGGTACGCCATTTTAGCCACAGCAGCGGGCGTTTCCTCTTTATCGGCACAGGCTTTTTGGGGACAGCAATCTTTGATTCGATCCATACAGTTGTCTCGATCACAGACTTTGGTGCGGCGTTGCCGTCAACATATGAGCGTGTATCACTTTGGAGTTGGATCGCCTCACGTATTTTCTTGGGAATGCTGATGCTGATCGCCGCCATACGGGTTGGCCCGACGCGCGTCGATGAGCAGGGTAGGGAAGTGGTCGAAGAAGCGCCCATCTTTACTTCGGTGGGTTTATTGGTGATCCTGTGTCTGGTGATCTTTTGGGCCGCACCGCTGCCGGGTTTCATCTATCGCAACTTTCTAATCCCGCGCCCGCTAGAGATTGTTCCGGCGCTCTTGTTCTTGCTGGCGTTTGTGATCTTATACCGGAACGGCGTGTGGCGTCGCCACACATTCTCCCACTGGCTCATGCTGTCGCTCTTGATCAACTTCGCAGTGGACGGCTTGTTTCTGATCTTCTCAGACCGGCTCTTCGACGCTCAGTCGGTGGTTACCCACTTTCTCAAGATCGGCGCGTATGCCTGTGTTTTTACCGGTTTAGCGGCCAGCCTGCGTGACCTGGTGCGCCAGGCGGAGGATGCGTCGCTTGCACTCGAAACCGCCAACCGCACCCTGGAGCAAGAGGTGGAGGAACGCCGCCAGGCTGTGGCGCAGTTGCGGATGAGCGAGTTGCGGCTGGCTGAAGCGCAAAGGCTGGCGCGGGTGGGTCATTGGGAGTTGGAACCGGAGAGCGAACGGGTCTTGCTCTCCAGTGAATTATCCACGCTCTTGGGGCTGCCTGTGCGCCCCAACCGCTTGATGCTTTCGGAGTTGATAGAGTTGGTGGCAGCCAAAGACCGCGAGGCGCTCGAAATGGCACTGCATATCGCCAGAGAAGAGGCCACCCCCTTTGATCTGGAAATCCAGGTGCGCGGGCCAGAGGGTCATCCCATCCAGCTTTATATGCTGGC
>CAZYQJ010000130.1:8322-10203 GCA_964649925.1 uncultured Litorilinea sp. | reverse complement strand
TGGCGCGCCCCCGCTTCCGGGATGCCGGTGGCTTCGACGATCACGTCGAGCGGCAAGTCCATCAGCAGCAGCGCATCCTGCACGATGACCCGCTTGCCCTGTTCCAGGGCTGCCAGGGCCGCGGCGCGGCTGTCGCAGACGGCTATCCGGTCATCCGCCACGCCAGCCTGCCGGTATGCCTCGCGTGCCGCATCCACGTTGAGTTCTGCCACTGCCGGGACGTCAAGCCGCAGCGTCGATGCGGACTGCGCCACCACTGCCGTGGCGAATTGTCCTGTGCCGATCACCCCGGCGCGCACCTTTTGGCCAGACGGGCGTTGTTGGAAAAGCTGTGTGTAAATCATGCGAACCTTCGTTTCTACAATCGTGTATTATGGTTGGCGCTCGGTGTGTTCGCGCCATAAGACGATATCTTTGAACTGTAACTTGTCATAACCAAACCCTTCGGCCTGGATCAGCGGCAGGGCATGGGCCAGCGTGATACGGATTTCGTTGGGGCCGGGCCGCAACACCCCCGCGGGCACGGTGACGGTGTGCGAGACCCAACTTTTGCTGAAGTCTTCCAGCGGAAACGGCTCGGAGATCGGCTGTCCATTGACCCACACCCGGTTGGACCAGAAGTTGCTCTGCATGATCCGCAGCGTCAACTGCCAGGGTCCGTCGCCGGGGTCATGGATATAGACAGTGCCGCGCCATTCGGTGCTTGGGTTGCGGTCGCGGTGGAGCGGCATCCAGGGGGCCGGGAGACGGTTGTCGCCCAGGTGGATCACCGCGTCTTCGGCCAGCACTTGATAGCGTTGGGGGGACGGGGCTGGCGGGCTGTCGTCGCGCGGCGGGCGGTTGCGGGCAAGTGCAACCACCTGCAGCGCCCGGTACGCGGGCCGCGGGCTGCCGTCCACTTCCAGCAGGCTGTACCCGCCCCAGTCTGGGTGATCTTCGCCGCCCAGGTTCCAGACCGTCACCAACTCGACCCAGGGCCACTCGGCGCGGATGCGTTCCAGCGCGCCCACCAGGTAGTCAGCCTGCTGGCGGCGCGTCACCTCCTGCCACGCCGAATGCTCGTTGCCCTGTACCGTCCAGCCCATTTCGGTGATCCAGACGGGTTTGTCATCCCCGTGGCGGCGCATGATGGCGTGCAGGTCTTCAATGCGCGCCAGGTTTAGCCCGTCATGCGCGCCGTTGGGGTCGTCGGGCGGGTAGCCAAAGCCATAGGCGTGTATGCCCAGCACGTCGAAATAGCTCGCCGCACCGTGTTCATACATGGCGTCCAGGAACAGACGGTCGTCCATAGCCGTATCATCGCGCGTGTTGGTGGGGGCCAGCCCGGCGCTGACCACGTGCGCGGCGGGATCAGTCTCCTTGACGGCTTGATAGCCCACGCGCAGCAAGTCGACATAAGCAGCCGGGTCAGGGGGCAGCCCTGACCACTCATCGGCTAGGTTGGGTTCGTTCCAGATGATGTAAGCCGCCACGCGTCCCCGGTAGCGCGCTGCGACACGCCGCACCCAGCGGTCATATTCGGCCAGATCGACGGGCGGCGCGCCAGGGGTCAACGGGGCGGCAGCGGTCCATTCGGGGTGTTTGTCCAGCCGGATCACCAGGTTGAGGCCGTAATACTCTGCCCCGGCGACGGCTTCATCCGCGGCCTGCCAGATAAACTGTCCTTGCGTCGGCTCGATCTCCCACCAGGCAAAAAGCTGCACGACCGTGTCAAAGCCCGCTCCCTGCACCAGCGGCAGCGTGCGCTCGTCGGCCACCAGCGTGTGCATGGCGTAGCGTGGGGCCGGGCGATCCGCCGCATTCACCCCCGGCAGCCATGCCGCGGCCGCCAGCCACAGGACGATCAATAGCCAGCGCATCATGGCTCCCCCTCGCCACGCG
>CAZYQJ010000130.1:3455-8312 GCA_964649925.1 uncultured Litorilinea sp. | reverse complement strand
GGGTTTCAGGCAGCGGCGCACGCCACATCCCTTGATCCGTGGCCGCATACAGCCACTGTCCCGACGCATCCACCAACAACTGCGTGACGCTGGCCTCGCCCATCCCCTCATGCGCCGCGTGCCACGTCTGCCCGCCGTCGCTGCTGGCATAGACGCCGCGGTATTTTGTGCCTGCATAGATGGCTTGCGGCAGGGTGGGGTGAAACGCCAGCGATGTGACCGTGATGTCGGCCAGCCCGATCCCCCACGCCGCCCAGGTCTCACCTCCATCCTGGCTGCGATAGAGGCCTTTGGTCGCGCCCGCGTAGACGGTGGTAGGGTCGCGGGCATCCACGGCCAGGTGAAAGACGCTCTGACCGGCCATCTCCGCGCCGGTGCGCTGCCAGGATGCGGCCCCATCGTCGCTCTTGAAAGCATCCACGATGCCGCCTGCATAGATCAGGTCGGGCTGGTGCGGGCTGAGGGCAAACGACATGATCTCGGTCGTCGTCTGCATCCCATCCCAGCGCGCCGCCCAGGTATGCCCCCCGTCGTCGCTGCGGTAGATGCGCTCATAGGCCACGCGCGCATAGATGCGGTTGGGATGGTGCGGGTCAAGTGCCAGTTGGGGGATGATGTAGTTGTCCCAGGCCAGTGGGATCCACTGTGCGCCGCCGTCGTCGCTGGTATAGATGCCCTCGCCTTCGGTCCCGGCGTAGATCCGCTGCGGATCATCCGGCGCGACGGCCAGGGTCAAGACCGCGCGCGGGGGCAGGCCGCGCCGCCGCGGCTGCCAACTCGCCCCCTGGTCGAGCGATATCCAGACGCCATCCTCGTTGCCCAGATAGAGCGATCCGTCGCCCGCTTGCGCCAACGCCGCGGCGCGGAATGTGCCGACCGCAGGCACAGGCTGCCAGGTGCGGGCGCTATCCTGGCTGTGATAGAGGCCGTATTGCGTTCCCGCCCAGAAGTGCAGGTGGTCGCCAGGCAGGGGCAGCAGCGTGTGAAACATGCCGTCGCGGCCAACCCCCTCGCCCCACGGCTGCCAGGTGGATCCCGCATCTGTGCTGCGGTAGACGTGGCCGCTGCTTATGCCCAGATAGATGGCCTGTTCACCAGCAACGCCGGTGATGGCATCCACCCGATCAACCAGGTCGCTGCCCACCTGCTGCCATGTGGATGCGCCGTCTGTCGAGCGGAAAAACCCGGCACGCGTGCGCGCCAGGATCAGGCGGTCATCCCAGGGCGCGACCCACAGCGCCGCCACAAAGGTCTCTCCGATCTCGTCGGCGCGCTGCCAGGTCTGCCCCTGATCACGGCTGGCAAACAGCCCTGCGCCGTCGCTGCCCGCCAGGATCACCCCTTCGGCAGCAGTGGTTACTGCCAGCACCGCGCCGACTCCTTCCGGCAGCGGGGTCAGCGGCTGCCAGCGGTCATTTCTCTGCATGGCCCACAGCGCGGGCTGCGCGCCCCCCGCATAGATCGTGCCCTGCGGATCGGCGTGCAGCGCAAAGACCGCCGCGGCTGGGGGCCATGCGTCCACGCGCAGCGGCTGCGGGTCTAGCTGATCCGCCGAACCGCGATAGAGGCCATCTGCCGTGCCGATCCACAGTGTATCCGCCTGATGAGGGTCGACCAGGATCGTAAAGACGGCATGACCGGTGAGCGCGCCGCCCACTGCCTGCCAGGATGCGCCGCCGTCGCCGCTGGCATAGAGGGCCTGGCGCGCATAGACGCCCGCCCATAACTGCTGCGGGCGTTGGGGATGGATGGCGATATGGGTCACGGGGACATGTGGGGTCAGCCCCGTGTTTGCGGCCTGCCAGACCAGTTGCGGCGAGGGGGTGGATGGGCGCAGCGTGCAGCCGCTCAGCAGCAGGCCGATCATGCACAGCACAAAATACAGCAGATACGTCACCGTAACAGGTACTCTCTATCCATACCCAAACCCATGCGCGCGGCGGCTAGCCGAGGTACAACCGCACCAGCCCAACAATACCCCCGGCCAGCACCAGCCAGGCCGAATTGATCTTAAAGCGAAACAGCAGCACTGCCGCCCCAACTGCCAACAGCGCCGTCAGGACGTCCACAACAGCCGCCCGGCCCAACTGCCAGGTCACCCCTGCCATCAACCCGAGCGCGCTCACATTGACGCCGTCCAGAAACGACGCTGTCCAGGGCGACTTACGCAGGTGCGGCAGGAGGCGCGTCAGCAGCCCCACAAAGACAAACGACGGCAGAAAGATGCCCACTGTGGCGACGACCGCACCCGGCACCCCTGCCAGAACATAGCCGATAAAGGTGGCGGTGGTGAAGACCGGCCCCGGTGTAAACTGGCCGATGGCTACCGCGTCGAGCAATTGCTGGTCACTCAGCCAGCCCAACTGCGTGACCAGATCGTTGCGCAAAAAGGCCAGCAACACATAGCCGCTGCCATAGAGCAGCGCCCCCACCTTGAGAAAGGCCCAAAAGAGCCGGGCCAATGAAACGCCGCTCTCCCCTGCCTGTGCGATGAGGCTGTGCACTCCCGCCAGCGGCAGCAGCGCCGTGGCTGTGGCCGGGAAACGTCGCACCGCCTGGATCGCCACCACCAGCAGCGCGCCGCCAAAGAGCACCAGCAGTTCATTGACCCCCAACAGATAGAGCGCCAGCGTTGCGATGCCCACCGCAACCAGCAGCGGGCTTTTCAGCGCCGTAGGAACCAGCCGGTAGAGCGCCTGCACGACGATGGCAATGATCACCGGTTTGATGCCGTAGAGCAAGGCATCCCCCTGCGGTGTGCTGCCATAGGCGACATAGGCCCACGCCAACACCAACACAATCCCGACCGCGGGCAGAATGAAACAGAGTCCGGCGGCGATCAACCCGCGCCAGCGGGCACGCTCATAACCGATATGGATCGCCATTTCGGTGGAGTTGGGGCCAGGGATGAGGTTCGTCGCGCCGACCAGGTCGAGAAAATGCTGGTCGCTCATCCAGCCGCGGCGGGTGACCACCTCGTCGTGCATCATGGCGATGTGCGCCGCCGGGCCGCCAAAAGCGGTGAAGCCCAGCCGCAAAAAGAGGCGAATCAGTTCGCCAAGCGAATTCTGCGTCGTCTGCATGATGGGCTTGCCTATGGGATCACCTATGCAACCTGGTAGCCATCTTGACGCACCGCCTGCTCAAACAAGGCTGCATCCAACGCCAGCCCAAAACCCGGATGATCCGGCACGACCACGCAGCCTTCCTCCACCCGATAGCCCGCGGCCTCTACCCCGGGCGTGGATGCCTCGTCCCATTCGGCAAAGCCAAAGCGCGTGACCGCGGCGGCCAGGTGCGGCGCGATGTAGTTACCCAGGTGTGCGCCGTAATGATGCGGTGCGGTCTGCACCCCCCATTCGTCCAGCCGCTGGCCCAATTGCAGCCAGGGGGTGAAGCCATAGCTAAAGATGTCATACTGTACCACGTCGACGACGCCCGCTTCGGCCCAGGCGAGTAGGCTGGGGGAGGCCTCGCCCTCGCCGTCTGCGATCAACACGCGCAGCCCTTCGGCCTGCATCCAGGCGCGCAGGTCTTCATAGAGGGTGCGGTCTTCGTGAAACGGCTCTTCTACCCAGTGCAAGCGGCAGTCGGCGGTTTCGGCCAGCACGCGTTTGGTCAGGTTGAGGTTATAGCCGTTGTTGGCGTCGATCATCAGCGGCGCGTCCGGCCCCACCGCGGCGCGCACGGCGCGGATCACGGCGATATCGCGCCGCGTACCCGTTTCCAACTCCATATGGCGGCTGCCGCGGCCTACCTTGACCTTGAAGGCGCGATGGCCCTGCGCCCAGCCCGCCTCTGCTTCCTGGGCAATGAGCGCCGCGGCCTCGTCTTCGTCGTCGATGTGCAGGTCGTCAATATAGAGCGAGGTGTCATAGCAGGGCACGCGCAAAGTCGGTGGAACCGGTTTGCCCAGCATGGTCGCGGCCAGGGCGTAGACCGGCAGCCCGGCGCGTTTCGCCATCAAGTCCCACAGCGCCACATCGAAGGGCTGGCCCAGCGCCGTCACGCCGGAAGAAGGGTCAAAGAGCGCGTCGAGCGGTTGGCCTACAATCTGTTCAGCGGCAGCCTGGGGCGCGCGCGAAAAGCCAACCCCCGTCGCGCCGTCGCTGGTGGTCAGGCGGGCGATGGCCGGGCGCACGGTGGTGCCGTGGTTGTCCAGCCGGGCGTTGCGTCCAGCGTGGCGCGGGCGTTGGCCCGCCAGTCGTGCCCATTCAACGCGCGTGATGAGGGGTAGAGCCATACGCAGCCTCCTTGATCGTGGTTGGGATTGAGTCATACCTGAAAAGTCTACCGCACCTTGGCGTTTCATGCCTATCGTGGGATCAGGTGGACCTATCCCTGGAGTAGCACGACCAGGTTGGCAACATGGCCTGTCAGTGTTACACTAGGCTTCGCTTCGCGAGCAGTCTGGTTGTCGTATGAGGGGATGAGGACAGAGGGTCATGAGTGAGATTCAACGCATCTGCGTGCAGTGTGGGTATGCCAACCCGCTGGAGTCGCGTTATTGTGCGCGCTGCGGGAGTGACAGCCAGGATGCGCTCCCGGTGCAGCGCACATCGCTTCCGGTGGTGATCAGCCGGGCGGCGCTGCCGGTGCTGGTGGGGGCGGCGAGTTTGGCGGTGCGCGTGGGGTGGCGGCTGATCCAGCAGCGTATGGCCCAGGGTACACGCACGCAGCCGATCCAGGTCGTTCCGCGTTCCGATCCCCCCACGCCTGCGTCGGCCCCTGTATCGCGCGGCCGACGCACCATCCACATCCGTTCCACCTGGGCCACAGGCGATGCCAACGGCATCTGGCGGCAGGGCAGTTCGGAGCATGTGATCGAAATTGAAGAGTAGGCAGATACGTAGTAGC
>CAZYQJ010000130.1:0-3355 GCA_964649925.1 uncultured Litorilinea sp. | reverse complement strand
CAGGGCAGTTCGGAGCATGTGATCGAAATTGAAGAGTAGGCAGATACGTAGTAGCTAGTAGTCAGTTATCAGTAGTCAGAGCAGAGGCAGAGGCGGCCTTGCCCTGTTCCCTACTCCCTACTGCCTATCTGCCTACTCCCCTCCCCCTACGGCCTGGCCGCCAGGGTCAGGTCTACGTCGAGCAGTTCGCCATCACGCCAGATAGTCAGCGTCACCACGTCGCCGGGGCTGGTATTGCGCTGTAAGAAAGCCAGCACGTCGTCAAAACTGGTGATTGCTTCCCCGTTGATTGCCACAATCAAATCGCCGCCCGCTTCGCTAGGGCAGATGAGCGCATAGCGGGTTCCGCTGTCGCGCGTGCCATCGCGCAGCCCGGCGTTGGCCGCGGGCGTATCGGGCAGCACGTCGATCACCACTGCGCCGCGCAGGTCGCGCGGTATCTCCAGGTCTTCGGCGCAGATCGGGCTGAAGGTTCTGCCGCTGACGCCCATATAGCTGTGTTGATAGGACCCGGTCTCGATGAGCGCCGGAACCACACGCTCCACCAGGCTGATCGGGATCGCAAAGCCGACCCCGCTGTTTGTGCCGTCTTCGGTGCGGATCTGGGCGTTGACGCCGATTACCTCTCCCCGCTCGTTGAGCAGCGGCCCGCCTGAGTTGCCGGGGTTGATCGCCGTATCGGTCTGGATTGAGTCGGGAATGCTGAAATTATCGCGGGCGCGGATGGATCGTCCAATGGCGCTAACAATGCCGCTGGTCAGCGTACCCTGCAGCCCAAACGGGTTGCCAATCGCAGCCACACGCATCCCCACCAATACATCCTCCATCCGTCCCCGGCGCACAGGCACAAGGGGATAGCCCTCGGCCTCGATGTGCAGCACAGCCAGATCGCTGTCGGGGTCGGTTCCCACCACTTCGGCCACAGCCACCGTACCGTCGCTAAAGGTGATCTGCACCTCGTCCGCGCCTTCAACCACATGGTTATTGGTCACGATGTACCCGTTTGTGTCCCAGACAAAGCCGGACCCGCTACTGTAGGGCAGCAGGTCGTCCGGCTCCAGTTGGGGCAGGCTTGGACCTGCGCCGGGGAACGTAGGATGGCCCTGGCTCAAGACGGTTACGTTGACCACCGATGGGTTGACCTCGTTATAGATGTTGGAGAGTACGGCGGTTTCATAGTCCATGCCGCCTTCGGGGGTGGCGATGACGACCTGGGGCGCGGGCGTAGCCACAGCCGGGACGCGCGTCTCCTGCAGTTGCACCGCGCTGGGCCGCGGCGTGCTGACGACGCTTTGCGCGGGGCGGACAAAGAGCCACGCGCCCAGGCCGGCCGTCAAGATGCAGCCAAAGAGCAGCAGGAGTGTCAGGCCGATGACAAGCCACAAAATGCCCCGGTTGGAACGCTGTGTTGGTTCTACCATCAAACTTCCCTTTGTCTTCAGTGCCCGTTCTGTCGAGAATTCTGTAGCGACTATTGTACGCGGAATCTCCTCATGGTGAAAGTGGGGTTGCTCCACTTGGCCGGTGCCGTTGGGGGAATGTTCGCCTAGCATGACAATTGGCCGGGTCTATGGTACAATGCCGCGCAGCTTGACCTTGCTTGAAAACGCTGCGACGGAGGTAAGCGCCGTCTGCGGTTATCTTTGCGCCCGTTGGGTACCGGCATTTCGTTCACCGTGCGCGCCATCCCGCCGGATGTGATGTAAGGCATGAATCGTCGCCAGTTGGCATTTTTGGTTTTGATCAATGCAGTCGTCAGTCTGGTTGTCGCCCTGGGGGTGGCATGGGCCTTTGAGGCTCGCAGGCCCGACCTTGAAGAATTGGCCGCGATCTATACGCCGCGGCCTGCACCGATTCTGGCTGCGGCGGCCACCGAACCGCCTGTAGCATCCGCCCAGCCCACACCCGCCGCGCCGGTGACTTCGACCGAGACGACCGTAGACGAGCCGACCGCCACGCCGCAAAGCCCGGATCCGCCAGCCGAGGAGATCTACATCGTGCAGCCGGGCGATACGCTTCTGGTTGTCGCCACGCGCTATAACATCACGGTCGACGACATCCTGCGTGCCAACAACCTGAGCAACCCTGATTATGTCTTTTCGGGCCAGCGGTTGGTCATCCCCGTCCAGGGGGCAGGCGGCAGCACGGCACAGGGTGGCGCAACGGAAGCGCCGGAGGTGCAGGGGGTCGAGGTTGCCGCCGTATCGGGTGTGGGCGATCTGGCCAACGAGCAGGTGGTTGTGGTCAACGACAGCGACCAGGCCTTGAGCCTACAAGATTGGCAGCTAGGCGGCGAGGGCGGGCCGACCTATACCTTTGGCAATGTCCCGCTCTTTCCGGGCGGCAGCATCCGCCTTCACAGTGGTGCAGGCGACGACACCTCTGTTGATCTGTATTGGAACCAGCCGTCGCCAGTGTGGCAGAGCGGCGCGGTGGTACGTTTGCTGAATGCTCAGGGCAGCCCGGTCAGCAGCTATACCGTCCCGTGACCGTCGCCCACTGGGGACTGGTAGCCATTTGATATACCGGAGTATTATGACCGACGACAGACAGTCTCCAAAGGAACAAAAATCGGGTGGGAAGTCCAGCCGAAGACGGTCCTCGCGGCGGCGTCGTGAACGAAAACCTGCTGCCGACACTCACGCCCCGCGTGAGAAGCCCAATGCCAAGCAAGAGAAGGTGTTGGACAAGGCCCAGCGTGAGCGGCGCGAGCGTCGTCGCCGTCGCCGTCATCAGGCCAAGCATGCCGACACGCCTGAAATCCAATATCAGGGCGGGACGCTGGCCCAGGATGAAGAACTCAACCGCCCCTCGCCGCGCGTGGTCGTCTACACCCATGTGATCCGCCCTGATGTGCGCGACAGCTACGAATTCCGTTCCGAGCACTTTTCTAAGGTGACGCGGCGGCTTGAGGACTTTGACATCGACCTCACCCCGTTCCTACGCAGTGTGGAAGAGGAGGCGGAGCGCAGCCGGAATTATCGTGAGTACAACGACGAGGATTGGGATGTGGACGACGATTGGGACGATGAGGACACTGACGAGGGAATGGACGCGGACGCTGCCTCTCCCCCGACGCTGGCCGAATCACCCACGGTGGAAGAAGTGGAAGAGTTCGACGACACCGATCCCAATGCCGGGGATGCGCGCCGGTAAGCAGACCAACCGCTAACGACCCGCCTTGGGCGCAGCATCGCGACTCCAGGCAGCAGGATGAGGAGCAAGCAGCGTGGCCATTCGCGTAGCAACTGTCGTGCAGATCGATCAGCTTCAACACCATGTGGGCGCAACCGTCACCTTGCAGGGGTGGCTGTATCACAAGACCGGCAAGGGCAAGCTTCAGTTTCTCCAGGTG
>CAZYQJ010000129.1:0-10299 GCA_964649925.1 uncultured Litorilinea sp. | reverse complement strand
TCATCAGCCGTCCCACGCTGTAGTTGTTATGAAAACTGAGCGACAGCTTGTGGAGATGTTGAAACAACTCGCTCCGCATGTCCGCCACGATCTTGGTACCCACATAGGCCATCAGCGCGATGCGGCCGCGGTTGGTGATCCACTCCAAGACCACGGCCACCACAAAGAAGGCCACCCACAGACGCAGTTGAGACAATGACCCGGCGCGAATCCCGTCGTCAATCGCCTGGCCGATGATCCACGGTCCAGCTACGCTGAGCAAAGAGGAGGTCGCCATCAAGACCACCGCCACAATCGTGCGGCGGAGATAGGGGCGCAGATAGGTCAACAAACGCCCCAGCAGACGGCCATCGTACACCTTGCCGATCGTATCCTCATCCTGATCGGGCAGCAGGTCACGGATCTTCTCCTCGCGCGCAAGACGCTCCTGTTCCTCGGCACTGGCACGCTTGGTAAAAGGGCCGATGCGAAAAGGGACGACGACATCATAGGCCGGTGTCGATTTGGCCGGTTGCTTGGTTTCGCTGCTCATCTCCAGGACCTTTCTAGCGCACCGTCTCAGAAGCGGGCTGCCAGGCTGGCCCGGCATGCTCGGAGGCGACAAACTCTTCTTGATCTTTCAACTGCAGATCATAGATCTCGCGGTACAGCCCCTTCTGCGCCAACAACGCTTCATGGGTCCCGCGCTGCACGATCCGCCCCTGGTCCAACACCAGGATCAAATCGGCATTCTTGAGCGTCAATAGACGCTGCGCGATGACAAACGTCGTGCGCCCCTGCATGATCTCTGCCAGCGCCGCCTGGATCAAATGCTCGGTCTCGGTGTCCACGCTGCTGGTCGAATCGTCCAGGATCAGGATGCGCGGGTCACGCAAGATGGCGCGTGCAATGGCGATGCGCTGCTTCTGGCCGCCACTCAATGTCAACCCGCGCTCGCCTACCATCGTCTGGTAGCCCTCGGGGAAGCTGACGATAAACTCATGGGCGGCAGCGGCGCGTGCCGCTGATTCGATCTCATGCATTGGTGCATCGGGCCGGCCATAGGCGATGTTCTCGGCAATCGTGGCGTTGAACAAGAACGGCGCCTGCAGCACAATGCCGATATGTTCGCGCAGGCTCTTGACCTGCACCTCACGCAGGTCAACCCCGTCGATCAACACGCGCCCGCTCGTCGGGTCATAAAAGCGCGGGATCAAGTTTGTAATGGTGGACTTGCCCGATCCAGTCGGGCCGATCAACGCCACTACCTGCCCAGGGTGGGCGACAAAGCTGATGTCCTGCAGTGTGCTGCGGCCCGGCGTATAGGCAAAGCCAACCTGATCAAAAGTCACCTCGCCACGCACCTCAGCCAGCACCCGCGCATTGGGCGTTTCCACCACCTCATTGGGCGTATCGATGATCTCAAAGACGCGCCCCGCGCTGGCCGAAGCCGTCGCCGCCATGTTGACCAGGAAGCCCAGATGCGACACGGGCGCGTTGAGCATCAGGACATAGGAGATCATAGCGAAGAGCGACCCAACCGTGATCTCCCCACGGATCGCGCGCGGCCCTCCAAACCAGAGCAGCAGCAGGATGCTGATCGACAGGATCAGGGTGAACAGCGGCCAGTAGTTCGCCCACACCCGGATTGATTCGTAACGTTTCTCGAACCACAGTTGGTTCTCGTGCTCAAACTTCTCCAGTTCATATGGCTCGCGCGCAAACGCCTTCACCACGCCGATCCCGGTCATGCTCTCCTGCATAGTGGACGACAAGACGCCCATCTGCTCCTGAATACGCTTGAACATGGGCCGGATCGTGTTGCCAAAGTAGATCGCCGTGACAATCAGCGCGGCCAGGGGCAGCATCACCAGCAGCGCCAGCGTCAGGTTTTCCCACATCATCGCCGCACTCACCCCCACCACCAGCATGATAGTCGCCGTGAGATCCAGCAGGCCCACCCCGGCAAAACGCTCGGTCTCGGTAATGTCGCTGGTGGCGCGGCTCATCAAGTCGCCCGTCTGCGCCCGGTCATGAAACGCAAACGGCAGGCTCTGCACGCTGGCATAGAAGTGGTTGCGCAGGTCATAGGCCACGCGGTGGGTCAACCACTCACCAAAAAAGCGATGGGCAAATGCCACGAAGCCGCGACCGATGGCAATCGCCAGGATCAACCCGCCCGCCACGAACAACGTGCGTGCCTGTCCTGACGTCACCCCCTGGTCAATCGCGCGCTTGATGATCTGGGGCACGGTCAGATTGACCAACGTCGCCAACAGCATCGCAACATACGCGGCTGCGACAGGCCACCGATAGGGGCGCAAATAACCTAATAAACGCCGGTAGACCGCAAGGCGTCCGCTCATCAGATGGTTCCTCTCTGCACCAATTACCAGCCGGAAGACGCGCGGCGACCGCACGCGTGCCGCTGTGATTGGGCGGTAAAAAGAAAGAAGGCCGTGGGGCATCATATGCCCACGGCAGGGATTGCTAGATGTTTCGGTGGAAATAACTCACTTGGTTCAAGCCTATCTATACGGCTACTCCTGCCTTGATCGCCGTCACAACACGGGAAGGACAACGCAAAGCATTTGGAAAGACGCAGCCGCTAGGAAGTCAGCTATATGCGCTTGGTTGGAGTCTAGCAAACGGCGTGGCGGCTGTCAAAAATCAGTCAAAAGGTTGCTCGCGATAGAAGTAGCGGTACTGTTCCGTATACCCAAGCCGTGAATACAGACGAATCGCCGGTTCGTTTCGCACCATCACCTGGAGATAACTCACCTGCGCGCCCTGTCCCGCGGCCCACTTCAGCAGCGCGGCCATTGCCGCCCGTGCGCCCCCGCGCCGCCGCCACGCAGGCAGCGTGCCCAGGTTGAACAGGCCCACATAGCGCCCGGTGCAGACCGCCGACCCTACGGCCACCGCGTCCGTACCTGCCCACACCATCGCGTAGGCAGCGTGCGGCTGGATCGCCTGCATGATGGCGCGGCGCACCGCCACCTCGCGCTGTGCAACCTCCTCCACTGCCGCATACAACCCCATCCACGCCGCGTCTACCTGGTCGCTGCACGTCACCCGCCAGCCCTCCGGCTGCGCCAGCGCATCCAGCGCCGCCGCCACCGGCGCGGTCATCACCGCGGTCTCGGCCACAGCCGCATAGTGCCGCGCCGTGAGTTCCGCATCCAGTTCTGGCGGCTGCGCTGCCGGGCAGATTTGATAGCGCGCAGGCAGTCGCCGCGCCGCATAGAACGCCTCCACGCGCGCAAGCCGTTCGGCCAGGCTGAGGTCTCCGTTCTCATCAAGCGCATTGGGCCATACCGAATTGGCGCGGCGGGTCACCCCCTGGCTGTAACGCAGCCGCCAACCATCCAGATCTTCTGTCTCCAGCGCAGGCCACGCGCACGCAGCCATCCGCTCAATGTCACCGATAAGGTCGAAATCCGTGCGAGGATCCATGGCAAGTCCAATCATAGAGGCAGGCAGCGGTAGATTCGTCCCAACCATCATATCACAACGGGCTTCGTTCTCTGGCGGATTCATGCTACACTGCCCCTATGAGCGAACAAGAACTCACATCTCCCCACCCAAAGCAACGCACCGGCGGCGATTACGCGCTGATCGATTCGGGCGATGCCCAGAAGCTTGAGCGGCTCGGCCCCTATACCATTGTGCGCCCTGCGCCCCAAGCCATCTGGCGGCCTCGGCTGCCATCTGCTGTGTGGCAGCGTGCGGATGCCGTCTATGTACGCGACAGTTCGGGCAGCGGCGCATGGCGTTGGAACAGCAAAGTCAAGCGCGAGTTTGATGTCCTCTTTGCCGACCTGGTCTGGCGCATCAAACTGACCAACTTTGGACACCTGGGCCTATTCCCCGAACAGGCCGACAATTGGGCCTGGCTGCGCTCCATCATCCGGGCACGGCTGCAGGCGACCAACCAGCGCAACCTCCATGTACTCAACCTCTTTGCCTATACCGGCGGCAGCACCCTGGCCGCCAGCCAGGCCGGAGCGCATGTCGTCCATGTGGATGCGGCCAAAGGGGTGGTCGATTGGGCACGGCGGAATGCGGCCATCTCCCATCTGGAAGAGCGCCCGATCCGCTGGCTGATCGATGATGCGCTCAAGTTCGTCAAACGCGAAGTGCGCCGCCGCTCTACCTACCAGGGCATCATCCTTGACCCGCCTTCGTTTGGCCGCGGGCCAAAGGGAGAAGTCTTTAAGATCGAAGATGACTTGCTCCCCCTGCTGGATGCCTGCCGCGATATCTTGGCGAAGGATGCCCTGTTTATCCTCTATAGCTGCCACACACCGGGCTTCACACCCATCACCCTTGAAAACCAGCTAGATCACCTCACCCACATGCGCGGCGGGGAGATCACGAGCGGCGAAATGACCGTGATTGACCAGCAGGGCCGGGCGCTGCCCAGTGGCACGATGGCGCGCTGGCTGGCCCCATAACGCCTGCACAGCCAACTTCAACCGGGCGACCATGCCGATTCAGATCACCAGCCCCTCCAATCCGCGCATCAAAGAAACGCTGGCGCTCGCCAAACACGCCGAACGCTCCCGACGCCGCCAGACGGTGGTCGAAGGCGAACGCGAGTGCCGCCGCGCCTTGGATGCCGGGATCATCCCGCACACCGCTTTTGCCTGTCTGCCGCTGATCAGCCCAGGGGGTGAAGTGGTGGTCGAACAATTGCGCGCTTTGGATCAAGCCCGCCGCACTTTCCTGGTCGAAGTCACGCCAGCCGTCTTTGCCAAGCTCGCCTACCGCGGCGACAGCGGCGGGCTGCTGCTGGTCATCCCCTATCTCAATGCCACGCTCGACCACCTTACCGTCCCCGACCCGGCCTTTGTCGCCGTGATCGAAGGCGTCGAAAAACCCGGTAACCTCGGTGCGATCTTGCGCACTGCCGACGCGGCAGGCGTACACGCCGTCATCGTCTGTGAAGGTGCAACCGACCTGCATAACCCCAACGTCATCCGCGCCAGCCTCGGCGCGCTCTTTACCGTTCCGGTCGTCGAAGCGCCCACGCAGGCCGCCATTGACTGGCTGCGCCGCCAGGCCATCCGCATCATCGCAACCCGACCCGATGCCAGCCGCAAGTACACCGATGTGGACTACACCGGCCCCGTGGCGATTGTCATGGGTGCTGAGGCGACCGGCCTGGGGGAAGCCTGGTCTCAGGCCGCCGACGACCAGGTGACCATTCCAATGGCAGGCCAAATCGACAGCCTCAACCTGGCAACCTCGACCGCGCTCCTGCTCTACGAAGTGGTGCGCCAGCGCGACCTCTAGCCCGTCTCCATACCGTCCACTTAAACACGCTTAATTCCACAGGCAAGCAAGGTTACGCCATCACTTCGCCATTACCGAAGCGCGCCCGCCCTACCTTGCCCTGTTTTTCCTCTTGAATCACCCGATCCCGTATGTTAAGGTAGCCCCGGTGTCCGCTGCACCTGTATGCGTTGCGACCCCATACGCTGAGGAAACTCAATGCAAGGAGACTGACAATGACCGCTGTGCTTGACTTGGTCCAGGTGATCCTGATCCTTGGCATCGCCGCGCCATGTACTGCGCTGGTATGGCATCTACGTAAACATCGACCATCTAGCGAACGGCTGTAACCGCACGTTTGCCCATCCACACCGATTCCACTCATTCAGGAAGAGAGAACACATGATATTTCTGAAGTCCACTGGGCGCGCACTGCGCCTGCGCCCAAACCGGGCCGTTCTGTCCACCTTTATCCTGCTGGCCGTGCTTGTGCTGGCAGCGTGCCAGCCCGTTGCGCCATCCACCTCCACTGGTGAAACCACAAGCGATGAGAGCAGCCAAAGCCTGGTC
This sequence comes from uncultured Litorilinea sp., assembly GCA_964649925.1. Lineage (GTDB taxonomy): Bacteria > Chloroflexota > Anaerolineae > Caldilineales > Caldilineaceae > QEUY01. The sequence goes on along the minus strand of CAZYQJ010000129.1, from coordinate 4,473 downwards.
ATCTATTCGGGCCGCAGTGAGAACCTGGTCGACCCAATCATCCAGCAGTTTGCCGAGGAGACGGGCATCGCGACAGAAGTTCGCTATGGAGGCACGTCTGAACTGGCCTCGACAATTTTGGAAGAAGGCAGCAATTCGCCTGCCGATGTCTTCTTTGCCCAAGATGCCGGTGCGCTGGGCGCGCTGAGCCAGGCAGGGCGGCTTCAGCCCCTCTCCGAATCGGTGTTGGGTTCGGTCTCGGATGAATTTGTCGGCGCTCAAGGGGACTGGGTTGGCGTCAGCGGTAGGGCGCGCGTCCTGGTGTACAACACCGATGAGTTGACCGAGGCAGACCTGCCCGCCGATGTGTGGGGGCTGACTGAAGAACAGTGGAGCGGGCGTGTGGGCTGGGCGCCGACCAACGCCAGTTTCCAATCCTTTATCACGGCCATGCGCGTGTTGGAAGGCGAAGAGCGCACGCGTGAGTGGGTCGAGGCGATGATCGCTAATGGCGTGCAGGCCTATGACAACAACAGCGCCATTGTCGCAGCAACCGCCGCGGGCGAAATCTCATTGGGGCTGGTCAACCACTACTACCTCTATCGCTTCCTGGCCGAAGAGGGCGAAACCTTTGCAGCGCGCAACTATCACTTCCCCACGCCCCATGCAGGGACCATGATCAACGTCGCCGGGGTTGGTATCCTGGACACAGCCGCCAACACGGACGCGGCCACCCGCTTTGTGGAATTCCTCTTGTCGAATGAGGCACAGCAGTACTTCGCCGACGAGACCCATGAGTACCCCCTGGCCGGGGGAGGGATCGAAACCTCTGAACTCCTGGTCCCAATCGCCGACATCGCCACGCCCGAACTCGACCTGGGCGACCTGGACGACCTGGAGGGTACGCTGGTGCTATTGCAGGAAGCAGGGGCGCTCAACTAATCCACAGCACGCAGATCAAAAGCTCTAACACCAGGGGATGGCGTGAACCGGGCCATCCCCTGGTGTTGTTTGCCGGTGTCTTGGGCAGAGAACGTATGCCGACTGACGGTCTAGGTGAACGATTTTCGTGCTATACTGAACGTAACAAGTATCTTGCCTGCGAACCTGTCGCGCACAGCGATGCTTTGATCCCTGCAAACTGCGGCAGCCGCCGTATGACCTCTTGCATCTTAGGATCAAGGCGTGTTCCTATCCAGAAGGGAATTAGGTGATGAATATTTCCGTGCTTGCGGACACTGCTCAGGCGCTTGTCGCCCCCAACAAGGGCATCCTAGCCGCCGATGAAAGCACCGGCACCATCAAGAAACGCTTCGACACAATTCAACTGGAGTCTACCGAAGAGAACCGCCGCGCCTATCGAGAACTGCTCTTCACCACGGAGGGCGCAGAGCAGTTTATCAGCGGCGTGATCCTCTATGACGAAACCATGCGCCAATCAGCCAAGGATGGCACGCCCCTCCCGCAGGTCTTGGCACAGCGCAACATCATTCCTGGCATCAAGGTGGACAAGGGCGCAAAGGATATGCCCTTGTTCCCTGGCGAGAAGATCACCGAGGGGCTCGACGGGCTGCGTGCACGTCTGACCGAGTACAAAGGCATGGGCGCGCGCTTCGCCAAATGGCGCGCTGTTATCGACATCGGCCCTGGCTTCCCAACCTTTGCTGGCATCCATGCCAACGCCCATGCCCTGGCGCGCTACGCTGCGCTCTGCCACGAGCAAGACATCGTGCCGATCGTGGAGCCTGAAGTCCTGATGGACGGCGACCATGATCTCGAACGCTGCGCCGAAGTGACCGAAGCCGTGCTGCGCGCCGTCTTCGATGAACTGTATCTGGCGCGCGTCCAGTTGGAAGGCACGCTGCTCAAACCTAATATGGTGATTTCAGGCAAAAAGGCGGCACGCCAGGCCTCGACGGAAGAAGTGGCCGAAGCGACCGTGCGCATCTTGCGCCGTGCCGTCCCCGCGGCCATTCCGGGCATCGTCTTCCTGTCCGGCGGGCAAAGCCCCGTCCAGGCGACCGAAAACCTGAACGCGCTCAACCAACTCGGCCCGCATCCCTGGGAACTGAGTTTCTCCTATGGGCGGGCGCTGCAAGAGCCTGTTCTGCAGGCTTGGCGCGGCAACCCATCCAACATCGCTGCGGCCCAACAGGCATACTATCACCGCGCCGCCTGCAACGGCGCGGCCCGCACCGGGTCCTATACCCCCGCTCAAGAAAAAGAACTGGCGGGAGCATAACACACCTAGCGCACCTCACTTCTGCAGCACAGCGCCCAGGCGCGAGTCTGGGCGCTGTCTGTTGTTGGGCCAAAGGAACTTCGGCACGCACACAAACGTTACAACGTTAATGCCGACTGAGATCTCTACACGGCGCTTCAGCCGCCGCCGTTTCCTGCAATTCTTTGCGGCTGCCGCCTTCACCGCGGGCGGTACAGCCGGGTATGGTCGTGTGATCGAACCGCGTTGGGTCGACCTCACTGAACTGTCTCTTCCCGTCCCAGGGTTGCCTCCTGCGCTGGATGGGGCGCGTTTTGTCCAGCTTTCGGACATTCATCTGGGCCGGTACTTTTCCAGTGAACGACTCGCCCACGCCATCTCGCTCGTCCGGGGGCTTGACCCGCGCTGGGTCGTCCTCACCGGTGACTATGTAGGTCACACCGCTGAATCCGCCGCGGGGCTGATCGACCCGCTGCGCCTGCTGGAGGTGCCCATCTACGCCATCTATGGCAACCATGACTACTGGACCCATCGCCCCACCGTGGAACGTCATCTCATTGATGCCGGGGCCACGGTCTTGCTCAACCAAGCCACGGCTGTCGAAGATGGACTCTGGATCGCCGGTGTGGATGACATCTGGAGCGGTCGGCCTGATCTCAAGGCGACGCTGCGCGATGTCCCGGCTGGGGCCACGACCGTGCTTCTGGCGCATGAGCCGGACTTCTTCGACCAGGTGGTCGCACAGGAGGCTCCCATCACGCTCCAGCTATCGGGCCACAGCCATGGTGGGCAAGTGCGCATCCCGCGTGCCGGACCCGACGAAGCCGGTTATTATAGCTGGGCGCCGGTCCTCCCCAACTATGGGCGCCGCTATCCCATCGGCTTGCGAACCAATGGCGAGCGACGCGTCTACACCAACCGGGGACTTGGCGTTTGGCCGATCCCGTTCCGGTTCAACTGCCGTCCTGAGATTACAGCCGTCACCTTGCGCGCCGCCTGAAGGTCCGTTTCTAAACGCCTGGAAGCCATCCTACTGCTTTGCAGCCCGATGAGCTTTACACTGACGTTACAGCCCGCAGAGCAATGGGAATATGCTCGACGGATGCGAATATGTGGGGTATGCTATCATCCGTCAGTACTGGCAGCAGCCGACGCGCCGCCAGCCTACTACGCCCAGAACGGCTGGAATACAAGCGAAACTTCTGCGCTTGTGCTGTTGTATAACTAGTATATAGGTATTTCAATGGGCGACGCACCGGATTTAGCTCATTTGTTTGACGACCGGCTGCCCGTATGTTAGACTGGCGCAAGCCGGTGCATTTTTTAAGAGGTGCGATCCACATGCTCCACATAAATAAATTCGACCCTCACCTTATGATCGAATCCGGCTGGAATTATATCCCTGAATAGGAACCATTATGAACCCAAAGCGCGTGCGTAGTGGCATCATCTACGTCCTGCTCCTAGTTGCCCTTGGTGCGTTTCTCTATACTTCGCTGATGCGTGGTCCAGAGAGCGCAGCGGAACCGGTCCCCATTGCCCGCATCGCAGAACTGGTACGGGCGGGCGCAATCAATAAAATCACCGTCAAAGATGACCGTGTCACCGCTGTGAACCGCTCAACCGGAGAACTCCTCCAGTCGCGCAAAGAGAGTGGCATCGGGCTGGTAGAAACGTTGAGCAACCTCGGCGTCAGCACCGAGCAACTTGCGGCCGTAGACATCAGCGTCGAATCCCCTGCCATGTGGGAAAACTGGGGCGGCATCCTGATCGCCTTGCTCCCGCTGCTGTTGCTGGGCGTCTTTTTCTACTTCATCATGCGTCAGGCGCAGGGAGCGGGCAATCAAGCCTTCTCGTTTGGAAAGAGCCGGGCGCGCATGTTTACCGGCGACCGGCCCACCGTCACCTTTGCCGACGTCGCTGGCAATGATGAAGCCAAACAAGAGTTGCAAGAAGTCGTCGAGTTCCTCAAGGAACCAGAGAAGTTTGCAGCTCTGGGTGCGCGCATCCCTAAAGGCGTGCTGCTCGTCGGCCCGCCCGGCACCGGCAAGACGCTCATGGCCAAAGCCGTTTCCGGCGAGGCAGGCGTTCCCTTCTTTAGCATCTCCGGCTCCGAGTTTGTGGAGATGTTTGTCGGCGTCGGCGCTTCACGCGTGCGCGACCTCTTTGAACAGGCCAAGAAGAACTCACCCTGCATCATCTTTATCGACGAGATTGACGCCGTAGGCCGCCACCGCGGGGCAGGCATGGGCGGGTCGCATGACGAGCGCGAG
>CAZYQJ010000128.1:4646-10393 GCA_964649925.1 uncultured Litorilinea sp. | reverse complement strand
GCCGTTGTCGGGCGTGCCGTCTCCGTTCATATCCGTGCCGTTGAAGTATTCGGCCACGTCCCGGAACTCGTCCCAGGTCTGGGGCACGCCCAGGTCATAGCCGTAGGCCTCGCGGAAAGCGGCTTGGTGTTCTTCATCCGCCAGCAGATCGCGGCGATAGTACATCACCTGGCCGTCGTGGTCATTGGCGACCATGTATTTCTTGCCGCCATAGGTCAGCAGGTTGCGCGGGCCGGGCTGCACATCCTCAATATCCCACTGTGGGAAGCGGGGGTCGTCATACCATTCATCATAGGAGAGGATGTAATCGCCGCCCACCAGGTCGCCCAGCCACCAGGCCCCGGCAATCGAGGTGTCATACTGGCCGGTTCCAGTGGTCAGGTCGGTCATCAGTTTGGGGAAATGCTCGGCAAAGGGAGATTCGACGATCTCCAGGGTTGCGCCGGTGGCCTGCTCAAACTCCTCGCGCACCTCGTAGAAGGGGCCGGAGATGGGGCCTTTTTCCCCGGCAGTGTTGACGATGACCGTCACCGTTTGACCCTCAAAGGGGCACTCCCCCTCTGGGCAGGGTGTGGCGACCACGGGCGGCACGATATCACCAGCTTCCACGACCGTGGCTGCTTGGCCTTCTTCCACAACCGGGCCGACAACCTCTTCACCCTCCGCTCCCGCTTCCGCAGCGGGTTCGGCGGGGGCCGGGCCAGCCGGTGCCGCACAAGCCGTTATCATGAGGCAGAGAACGATCAGCACGGACAGGGGATACAGTCTACGCATTGCGAAAACCTCCTTGGTTGTTGGTCTTATACGCCGAACGTAGGAACTGGTCACAGGGGAGGGACCCAGCATTCATCCGTACTGCTGGACTGCAACAGAGCAAGGGAAATCTGTGTTCGTTGACCCGCTCGCTTTCACCTCCTTATGCGCGATGTGAGTGGTTTTGGATAGACTGGCCGGTAAAGAAACCGGGTAGGTCACCCCGTATCTCCCACAGACCGGGCGGCGCGACCACACACGGTTCGCCGTGTACGGCATCCATGCGCGGGCCGCCCAGCCACGGGAAGGCGGAAACACGGGCGATAAAGCGGTGTCTATCACCGCAACAAGGTTTACGAATTCATGGAAAAGGCCATGCCTGATGCAGCGTTACGGGTAGGGCACGACCATCGGGAGCTACGATCGGCATGGCGGTTCTCCTTCTCCGTGAGTCGATTTTCGCGCTGGGTTCACTTGTATGCCAACAGACCCCATCCTCCCAACGCCTGACAGCCGAAGTGGGCGCTATGACTTTGTCAGGTGTGTAGCGGACAGGGACAGACATGGAGAGAATCAACTGCCAGTTGCACTGATCCGATTATAGCAGAATCCCCTGGAATTGCCAACGCGTTTCCAGCCTCCCCCCTGCGCCTACAGGTCGAGAAAGGCCATGCCTGCCGGTGGGTCGCCAAAGTCGGGGATGTCCAACAGCGCGCCGCCCTGTTTGGCCGATTCGTGCGCGACGATGCCCGGTGCGCAGTAACGCGCCGCCTGCCACACATGGTTGGGCGGCAGGTGGCCCGTCGTGCAGGCGCGCACAAAGTCATCCACCAAAAACTGGTGCGACCCGTAATGTCCGTTGGACAGCCCATTGAAGGATTGCGGCAGCCGCCCGCGCGGGTGGACCGGCGCAAGGCCGCCAAAAAAGTCCTCCTGTGCGCCCATGTGACGCTGCGCGTCCCAGTCTTGCGGCTTTTCGATGGGCGCGCACTGGAGCAGCGCACTCACGTTCACGACCTCTTTGCCGCGCGTGACCCAGACCTGGGCGTTGGCCTGTTCTTCGTAAGAGGCTTCTGTGCCATAGATGCTGCAGCGCACAGATGCGCCGCCCCAATGGCCGACGCGGCGAAACTCGTTGATGCGCACCATGCCCCCATCTGCGCTGCGGAAGAGCGCGCTCTCGTTGCTGAACTCGTTCTGCCAGTGGCTGACGTCGCGGCGGAAGATGCCGTCCTCATGGTCGTCTACCCAGCCCAGACAGGAGACGGAAACCAGGCGCGAGCCGGTGACGGCCAGCACCATGCTCACCGAATGGCTGGGGTAGAGCATGGGCGGGAAGCTGGCGAACCGCTTCCACTCAGGGCCATTGCTCCCCTGGTAGGGTTCGTAAAAGCCGTGCGACATGTCGTGATAGTATTCGCCTTCGCCATAGACAAATCGGCCAAACTCGCCGCGACGAAACTTCTCCCGGCAAAAGACGTTGGAGGGATAGTAGTAGCTGGTCTCGCCGAGCATATACATCCGCCCCGTCTCCGTCACGGCCTGGATGAGCGCGGCCAATTCCTCCAGGGTCACAGCAGCAGGTACAGCGGAGTAGACGTGTTTCCCGGCGCGCAACGCCTGTACAGCCTGCGGCCCATGCAGCCAGCGCTGCGTGAAGAGCGCAATGGCATCGGCGTCACTCGCGCAGAGTTCCTCCAGGGTCGTATAGACCCGGTCCACCGCAGGGTTGGCGGCCAGCCGTTCACGCCGCTCCGGCAGTTGTTCCGCCACATAGACTTGATCGACCCCTGGATGCGCTTTGAAGAGAGGGATGAAGGCGCTGCCAAAACTGCCCGCGCCGCAAACAGCAATCGTGAGCCCCATAGGATGTATTCCTTTTAAGCGACCCGTTCCTTAACCGCGGCCAGCCGTGCGATGCAGGCCAGCGCGCTGTCTTGATCGGGCACAAGGTTGCGGATCAGGATATCGGTGAAACCCATCTCGCCCAGTTCGGCAAAGGCAGCCGCCACAGCCTCCTCATCGCCGACGATGGTCGCCTCCGGCGCAAAGCCGCGATAGCCCGACGCCACCACCGCGCCGCCGGTCGCCTCGGCTTCCGCCTGCGTCTCGCCCACATAGATGTCGCGGCGGATGGCGCAGACACCGGGCGTGCGCCCGTGGGCGGAGCAAGCCTCCTGGTAGCGCGCCAAACCCTCTTTGGCCTGCGCCGGGGTCAGACCGGGGGCGGCGATCCACCCATCCCCCAGGCGGGCGGCGCGCTCGATGGCGGGTGCCGCCTGCGCTGCGACCCAGACCTCGACCTGGCCGGGCGGCGTTGGCGCGATGCGCGCTCCCTCAATCTGCCAGCGTCCACGGTGCGAGACGGTCTCCCCGGCCCACAGCCGCCGCATGATCTGCAGCGATTCCTCGAAGCGCGAGGGGCGGTGCTTGGGGTTGATACCGAACGCGGCGAACTCGCGGTCGCCATAGCCCAGCGCGCACTGCAGGACAAAACGGTCCGGGGCAATGGCGGCCAAAGTCGCGACCTCTTCCGCCAAGAGGACAGGATGCCTGAAGGGGAGCAGGTAGAGCGCACCGGCGGGCGCATGACGCCACACGGCCAGCATGCGCGCCAGAATGGGCGTGTTCTGGTAGTAGGGGGTGGGCGTGACGTGGTGATCGCCGACGAAGAGGCTGTCCAGCCCGGCCTCTGCTGCGGCCTGTGCGCGTTCGATCATCCAGCGCGCCCCCTGGCGCGCATCGTCCACCTGATAACTCGACGTGATTGAAATCCCTATTCGCATCCCCTCTCCCTTCATCGGCTATGGTGTTGAAGATATGTAGATCAGATACCGATACGCGGCGCGACAAAGCGGGCCGCTGCCCGGTGGAAACACAACAGCCCTGATGCGCTCTATATGCCCCTATTAGGATGCCAGCAAGACGTCACGGATTTGCGCTGCGTAGCTTGCGCTTTCATTGTCCGCGGTGGCGAACTGGATCTTCTGCGGCGCATCGACCCCCAGGCCGAGTTCGGCGGCGCGTGCAATCTGTTCCTGTGCAAAGACAGGGCCGCGGCTGACAGCCTCGGTCGTACCCAGGAGGCGCAGAATGGCGACACCCACCGCATCCAGGGCAACGCGGTCCGTCCCGGCCAGGACGACCCCGGCGTTTACCTTTGTCCCCTGGTCCGGGCCGCCATCCACAAAGGCCTCCACACCGTCGATCACGACCAGGGCAGGCGTATAGGCGGCGTTGATCTCCGCGATCATCTTACGCTGGTCGGCGGTGCTGTGCAGTTCGGACATGTAGTCATAGTCGCCCACACGCTTGCCAACAAGCCCCACCGAATTCTTCAGCGAAAGGGTAAAGTGTCCCCCAAAGCGGTGCGTCTTGAGGTTGCACGTCTGCACCACACATTCGGCATTCAGCAGCAGTTTGGGCACAGGATAACCGCGTGCCCAGTGTTCGCCGTCGAACAGTTGCCAGTCGCCGTCCGGCAGTTCGTTCAAGACAACGGTCTCCAGCCCAAACGTGCGGGCCAATGCCGTCACCCCTTTCGCCTCCATCACGCGGCGGGTATCGCCCATGCCGCTGCGGTCGCCAAGTGTGAGCGAGCGCGCGCCCATGTCGTTAAGGCTGGCAAGCAGCGTGGTCAGGGTGTCGTTATGCGTCGAACCCGGTGCGGCGTCTGCGCTGTTGAAATTGGGTTTCACCAGTACATCGCGCCCAGAGACAGGATTGATGCCCAATAGCTCCAGGGCACGGCGCACACCGTCGCAGCGGTCGATGGTCTTGACCAGTGCGACGGTCGCCGTTTCAGCGGCAAATGAACTGTCTGAGGTCATCGCGGTGTTTGCCTCCGGCGCATCCGCGGCGGGAGAGGACAGTTCGGGATCGCTATGCACAGGGGAAATAGGGGCGCAGGCCTGTACGAAGGGCATCAAGGCGAGCGGCCCGCCAAGCGCGGCCAGCCGCGCACAGAATTGTCGCCGGTTCATGGCTACACCTCCCAGGAACATTCGACAGACCGGTTGCTTACAGGATATCACCCTGGCTTGCGTTTTCTGTAGGATTGGCCTGTGCCGCGCCTACGCGGTGCGTGATGCGTTCAGGGTGGGTGTAGATGTTGAAATGCGACCCGCGCAAGAAACCAACCAGCGTGATGCCGAAACGGTGCGCCAGGTCTACGGCCAGGCTGCTGGGTGCGGAGACAGCGCAGAAGATCGGCGCGCCCGCCACGCGGCATTTATGCAGCAGTTCGTAGCTGGCGCGTCCGCTGACCAGTATCAGTTGGTTGTCGAAGGGCAGGCGGTTCTCACGCACAGCCCAGCCGATCAGTTTATCCAGGGCGTTGTGGCGGCCCACATCTTCGCGCAGCGCCAGCAGCGCGCCGTCGCGATCAAACAGGGCAGCGGCGTGCAGCCCGCCGGTGGCGTCAAAGACGCGCTGCGCCTGGCGCAAGGTCGCGGGCAGTTGGCCCAGTAGCGCGGCGTCCACCGGCGGCATGGGCGCAATCGGCGGCAGGGCACGCGCGTCTAGCTCGTCGAGCATGGCGCGGCCGCAGACGCCGCACGCGCTGTTGGTAAAGAAGTAGCGGTCGAGTTGGGGCAGGTCCGGCAGCGCAGCGCGGCTGAGGGTGACGCGCAGGACATTGTACTCCTGACGGTCGATCCGCCCATCCACGCAGTAGATCATTTGGGCGATGTCGTGCTTGGAGTTGATCAGCCCTTCGGCATAGAGAAAGCCCGCCACCAGGTCATAGTCGTCGCCAGGTGTACGCATGGTAATGGCGAGCGTGCGTTGGGTCGTCCCAGCGCGCAGTTGGATCTCCAGCGGTTCTTCAATGGCGATACGGTCGGCGGCGCGCCGGGTGCGATCCCCATTCACACTCCAGATATAGCGTTTGGCATGGGCGGCGCGCCGCACAGGTGACTCCTTCGTCTCTTACTCGACCTGCGCCGGTTCCACGCGCACAGGGCAGACCTTCAGTTCGGCGGTATGCGTAACCG
>CAZYQJ010000128.1:0-4546 GCA_964649925.1 uncultured Litorilinea sp. | reverse complement strand
TGCGCCGGTTCCACGCGCACAGGGCAGACCTTCAGTTCGGCGGTATGCGTAACCGGGTCATAGCCGGAACCGGTCAGCCGGTTGATCGGCACATCGCTAAAGCTAAAGCTGGCAAAGACCGTGCCGTGCGGCGAGCGCGTGGTCGCCTTGACCTTAATCTGCACCTTACCGCGGCGGCTGCGTACCGTCGCCCAACCGCCATCGGTCAGCCCCCAAGCCGCCACATCGTCGGGATGCACCTCCAGCAGTTCCTCCGGGGCCAGATATTCAAGACCCGCGGCGCGGCCCGTCTGCGTGCGCGTGTGGTAGGTCTGCAAGCGGCGACCTGTGGTGAGCCAGGCCGGGAACTCGCTGTCCACCACCTCTGCCGGGTCGCGGTAGCCGGTTACAGTGAACCGCCCGCGGCCATTGGTGAACTCGCCTTCGTGCAGCCGCGGCGTGCCGGGGTGGCCGCGATAGGGGATGGGCCATTGGTATTCCCCTGATTCGGCCAGATCCCAGTCAATGCCTGCGTAGATGGGCGACAGGCTACACAGTTCGTTAAAGACCTCCTTGGGCGATTCATACTCAAACCCAGGGATGCCCAGCCGGTCGGCCAGGCGGCTGATGATCCACCAGTCGGGCTTGGCCTCCCCCGGCGGCGGTACGGCGGCGCGCACGCGCTGGATGCGGCGCTCAGTGTTGGTGAAGTGTCCATCCGTCTCTCCCCAGGCCGAGGCCGGTAGCACGACATCCGCCAGTTCTGCCGTCTCAGTCAGAAAGATGTCCATGACGACCAGGTGATCCAGGCTGCGCAGCGCACGCTCGCAGTGGTGGCGGTCCGGGTCGGAGACAAGCGTGTTCTCGCCGTCGATCAGCATGGCACGGATCTCTGTACCGGCGCGCTCGATGGCCTGGACTTTGGTCGGCCCGCGCGTCAGGTCCATCGCGCGGCCATAGGCGGCTTCAAACTTGGCCTGGTGATCCGGGTTATCCACGGCCTGAAAACCGACATAGTTGTTGGGGATGGCCCCGGCATCGCCCGCACCCTGGATGTTGTTCTGGCCGCGCATGGGGTTGATCCCCGTGCCTTCGCGGCCCAGATTGCCGGTCATCAACGCCAGGTTACACAGGCTTTGCACGTTGTCCACGCCGCAGATGTGCTCGGTGATGCCAAGCGTGTAGTAGATCGCGGCCTTGTCCGCCGAACCATAGAGCAGGGCAGCGCGCTCGATGTCCGCTGCAGGCACGCCCGTGATCGGTTCGGCCCAGGCGGGCGAAAAGGCGCGGATATGGTCCGCAAAGGCATCAAAGCCCACGGTGCGCGCCTCGATAAAATCACGTTCGATCAGTCCTTCGCGGGCGATTACATGCGCCATCGCCAGCAGCAGCGCCACATCCGTGCCCACGCGCAGCGGCAGGTAGAGATGGGCCATCTCCGCCAGCGGGATGCGCCGCGGGTCGGCCACAATCAGCGTGGCCCCGCGCGCCAGTGCTTTTTTCAGGCGCGTCGCCGCCACCGGGTGGCATTCGGTCATGTTGGTCCCGATGCAGAAGATCACGTCGGGCTTTTCCATGTCGGCCAACGGGTTCGACATCGCGCCCCGTCCAATGGTGGCTGCCAGACCGGCAACCGTAGGGGCGTGTCAAGCACGCGAGCAGTTGTCGATATGGTGTGTGCCAAACCCGGCGCGGATGAACTTCTGCATCAGATAGCAGGCTTCGCTGGGCGTGCGCCCGGACGCGATGCCGTAGATGCTGTGGCGTCCATACTGCGCCAACACGCGGCGGAACCCGGCAGCCGCCACGTCCAGGGCTTCATCCCAGGTCGTGGGGTGCAGTTTGCCGTCGGCGCGGCGCACCAACGGGTGGGTCAGCCGGTCGGGGTGATGCACAAAGTCAAAGGCGAACTGCCCCTTGACACAGAGCGCACCCGCGTTGGCCGGGCCATCGGGCGCGGGCTGGATGCCCACAATGCGATCCCCGCGCGTCAGGATGTCCACCGCGCAGCCTACACCGCAGTAGCCGCAGACCGAGCGCGTCTTGCGGATGCCCGCGCGTGTCAGGGGCGCGGCCTTATCCAGCGGCGTCAGTTGAATCTCCATCATCTATCCCTCTCTGCCTTCTCTCCTTGGTCATTTCTCCGCTGCCGTTGCGGCCTGTGCGCCCGCTGCGGATTTGCGGGATCGGATCGTCCTCTGCAAAGCGCAACGCCTTCTTGTCGCCGAGCGCGCCGGTGGGGCAGGTCTGGACGCACTGGCCGCAGAAGGTACAGGCCGAATCGCGCAGCAGCCCGTCAAACTCCACGCTGATCTGCGTGCGGAAACCGCGGTGGGCGACGCTGATCGCAAAATCGCCTTCCTGCTCGGCGCAGACGCGCACACAACGATAGCAGGAGATACACAGGTCATAGTCACGCCAGATAAACGGGTTGGGGTCGTCGGCGCGGCTGTGGCCTGAATGTGCGCCCGCAAAGCGGCCCGTGTCCGCCTGGTATGCCTCCACCCAGGTTGAAAGTTCCTGAGACGAATAGCCGCGCAGCGGGCTGACGGCCATGCGCGGGTTTTCGGAGGCCACCATCTCCAACAGCGTGCGGCGATAGCGGTCGAGGGCTTCGCTCTGCGTATTCACCACCATATCCACCACAGCCTGGGTGGTGCAGGCGGCGACGGGCGCACGCGCGCCGCGCACCTCCACTGCACACAGCCTGCACGCGCCAAAGGGGGTCAGCCGCGGGTCATAACAGAGGGTGGGGATCACCTTGCCGCGGCGGCGCGCCACCTCATAGATCGTTTCGCCCGCGTGAAAGCGCACGACTTCACCGTCCAGCCGCAGCACCAGATCGTCCTGTGACGTCATGCCGTCCATGCAGTCTCTCCTTGCGGTCGTGCGGCCAGGGTATCGGCCACCTGGTCGGGGAAGTAACGCAGCAGGCTGGTGACGATGTTGGGTGCGGCTGTGCCCAACCCGCATGCGCTGAGGCCCTGCATGACGTGAGACACGTCCTGCACCTCGCTGATCCAGAGGTCAGGCGCAGTGGGGCCGCCGCCCTCCAACCGTTCCATCAGCCGCTGTGTGCCGATGCGGCAGGGGAAGCACTTGCCGCACGACTCATGCGCGAAAAAGCGCATGGCCTGGGCCGCAACCGCCACCATATCGCGGCGGTCGTCAAAGACCATGATGCCGCCCGCACCCAAAAAGGTGTTCCTGGCGCGCAGGCTGGGTTCGTCCAGGGTCACGTCGAGGTCATCTCCCGCCAGAAAGCCGCCCGACAGCCCGGCCATCGTCACCGCCTGGACGGTGCGGCCTGGCAGCGGGCCGCCGGCCCAGTCGTACAGCAACTCACGCAGCGGCAACCCCAGCGGCACTTCATAGTTGCCAGGCCGCGCGATGTCACCGGACAGGCTGATAACCTTGGTTCCTGCCTGGTCGCCGCGGCCCAAGCCGTGATACCACCCCGGCTCATGGCAGAGGATGGGCGCGACCGCGGCCAGGGTCTCGACGTTGTTGACCACGGTGGGCCGGTTCTGATAGCCGTGGGTGATAGGATAGGGCGGGCGGTTGCGCGGGAAGGGGTGTTTGCCTTCCAGGCTGTTGAGCAGCGCGGTCTCCTCCCCGCAGATATACGCGCCTGCCCCGCGGCGCAGGTGGATGTCAAAGCTAAAATCGCTGCCCAGGATATTAGAACCGAGATGGTGCGTGGCGCGGGCATCCTCCAGGGCTTGGGCCAGCGTGAAATAGGTTTCCGGGTACTCGTAGCGCAGATAGAGAAAGCCAATCGTCGCGCCGGTGGCATAGGCGGCGATGGTCATACCTTCGATCACGGCAAAGGGGTCATGGTCGAGCAGGGCGCGATCCTTGAAACAGCCCGGCTCGCCTTCGTCGGCGTTGCAGACGACGACCTTGAAGTCGCCGGGCGCGTCGGCAACGGCCTGCCATTTGAGGCCAGTGGGAAACCCCGCGCCGCCGCGGCCTGCCAGTTTGGCATCTCGCACATGCTGGATGACCTGGGCCGGGGCCATCTGCAGGGCGCGGGACAGCCCTTGATAGCCGCCGGTCTGCACATAGCCGTCAATCGTGGCGCGGCGGGCCTGGCGCAGATGGGCAAAGACACACTCTTCGCGGCCTACGGGGTTCGGCGGCGGCAGCGGCGACGGGGTCTGTGCCAGCCTGCCATCGGCGCGGGCTGCCCACAGTTGCGCTTGATGCAGCACAGGAATGGGCTGATCGCAGCGGCCCGCGCAGGGCATCGGCTCGGCATGCAGGGCTGCACAGAGCGACTCCGCCCCGTGCAGGGCACAGATAGGGCCGGTGCAGACGCGCGGCCTCTCCGCCTCGGCAGGGGTGCGCGCCAGGTGATGATAAAAGGTGACGGTCCCGTAGAGGTCCGCCAGCGGGATGCGCAAAGTGCGGGCGATAGCGCGCAGCGCGTCGTCGCTGAGATAGCCATCGCGCGCGTGGAAGGCGTGCAGCAGCGGCAGCAACGGGGCGGGCGCGGCACGCCACCGCTCGAACAGAGCCTGGTCGGTGGGTGCAGACATGGTTGCTCCAAGGGTGGCTGTACCCG
>CAZYQJ010000127.1:0-10453 GCA_964649925.1 uncultured Litorilinea sp. | reverse complement strand
CATCTATTTCAGATGCCGGTTACTTACTGAACCTGTTTCGAATGCACCAGTTTCAAAGCAGTGTTTCCCTTGGTGAAGATACCTTAGTTGATCTCCTCAAACGAGCGCAACAGGATTCGGATCCAAGCGCCTTTGAGGGGCTATACGTGCTCTTTGCCAACCGGATTTTTCGGTCGGCACTGATACGTGTGGGAGACCGGGAACTGGCGGAGGAGATTACCCATCAGGTGTTTGTGCG
Organism: uncultured Litorilinea sp.; assembly: GCA_964649925.1. GTDB lineage: Bacteria > Chloroflexota > Anaerolineae > Caldilineales > Caldilineaceae > QEUY01. The sequence goes on along the minus strand of CAZYQJ010000127.1, from coordinate 10,215 downwards.
TCTGATCGAGAAGATCGGACTATACCGGATTGCCCCTGCAAATAATGTCCCCAACTTTATCGCCTGGCTCAACAAGGTAGCCCGCAATTTGACCACCGACACGCTGCGCACCGGCAAGCGGGCGCAGTACACGGTTTTGGACGACGCTATCAGCATTCCCGTCAATTCATCCAACGGTGCCATTGACGAAGAGATGGAATTTGACGAAGTGCTTCAGACCCTGCAAACCCTCAGTGACGACCAATATGAAGTGATCACTCTGCGATTTCTCGAGGATTTGAGCATTGCCGAAGCGGCGCAGGTGATGCAACGGAGTGAAGGCGCAATCAAGGCATTGCAGCATCGCGCCCTGGAAAATCTGCGTCGCCAGCTAAATCAGTGAGACCTGCATGAGCTACGAAAACATTCTCGCCACTTGTATCACGGCTCTCGAACGCGGGGAAAGCATCGAATCCTGTCTGGCAATGTATCCAGAAGAGGCAGAGAGACTTGAACCGGCGCTGAGGCTTGTGGTGCGATTACAGCAGATGCCCCGGCCAGAGATGTCGCCCGCCGCTTTCGCTAAAGGGCGCGAGTTGGTGCTGGAAGCTGCACGCAAACGTCAGGCGCAGCGCGCCGCGGCCCCTCCCTATACGTTGCCTACCTATACGAACGGACAAGGCAACGGCCATCCCGGGGGAAACGTCAACGGCTATCACAGCGCCTTTGCCACCGATCAGGTGCGACCCGCCCCAACGGAAACAGCCCAGCCTCCCGTACGGCGTTTTCACTGGCCTACGATCTCCAGGTTAGCGACAGCGGCGTGTCTCGTGCTGGTCGCGGCGTGGGTTGTGCGCGCCGCAGCACTGAGTTTGCCCGGCGACTCGCTCTATTCATTCAAGCGCGCTGGGGAGGAATTGCAGGGCGTCTTGATGGTCACGCTAGGCCAAGATGCCACTTGGCAGATAAACCGGGCAGAACGCCGCGTGAATGAGCTGATAGCACTGGAGGAGACGGGCCGCCCACTGGATCCCGTCCTCGTCGCAGAGGTCGCAGCGGAAACCGATGCCGTGGTGGATGCCGTGGCTGAACTGCCGCCCGACGACCGCGAGCAGTTGCTAACCGGGTGGTCGCAAAAACTACAAATGTATCAGCAAAGCGCAGGTGAGGATAGCACAGTGGCGAGCGTGCTCGCCGATCCTTTGGCAACCGTACAGGCGTCTCTGCCCGTACAATATTCTGCGGTGGCAGTCCTACCGACCGTGACGCCGGTGACCGCGGACATATTGGCTCAGATGCGGCGAACCGGCGATACGCCGGTTGCCCCGGCGATCATTCCCAGCGTCACACCGGTGGAACTCCCAGAGACGAATACGCCGCTTGCACTCGACACGCAGCCGCCCGACCGTCGTTTGACGCGCCCCACACGGCGCGTGACCTTGCCGCCCGCCACGCCTACGGCGAAACCGCGCACGGGTGCGGCAGCCCCACCGGCGGTCCCAACGCCATCCCAGACCATAGCGACGCCGACTACGGCCGCCGAAATCATCGTACAGGATCCATCCCCAGCGGCGCGCAGTGCAGCCGCGCCGGGGCAGACGGCGACACCCACGCCGACCAGGACGCCGCGCAACACGCCCACAATGACCTTTACACCGCGGGCAACGGCGACACGCACCCGCCAATCAACCGCCACCCCTATACCGACCTCTGGATGGGTGTCGCTGCCTACTGTGACCAGTACGCCGACGCCGCAGCCGACAGCCACGCGTACAGGACAGCCGGATTTGGTCATCCTGCCGACCCCGACGTACACGCCTGCACTGACATCACAGCCGGCGGCCACGCAGACGGCGACCTCTGCGCCGGTCTTTCTCCCGACCGCGACCAATACGCCTCTCCCCAGCCCAACGGCGACAAGCCAGGGGTCGACGCCATCGGACCCGACGCATACGCCGACACCACAGCCAACGGCCACGCCAGTCGCGACGACAGCACCCACAGGGAGCGCGACAGAAACGCCGAAGCCAACCGATACGGCAACGCCGGTCGAAACTCCTGATCCTGTCGAAACGGCTACGCCGGAAGAGGAAACCCCGATCCCGACCGAGACGCCCGCGCCCGTCACAGACACGCCGGAGCCAACCGAAACGCCCGTGCCTGAGACGCCGACGCCTGCACCTACCCATACGCCTGTACCGACGGATACCCCGGTGGCGACGGATACCCCTGTCCCCACCGATACGGCAACACCGCAGGCGGCGACTCCGACTTCGACGGATACACCCGCCCCGACCGAGACGCCTGTACCGACCGAGACGCCTGTACCGACGGACACCCCGGCGGCCACGGATACACCGGCAGCGGCAGCGACCGATACACCGGCAGCGGCGGCGACGGACACCCCCGTCCCAACGGAGACGCCTGCGCCGACAGATACCCCCGCGCCGACTGACCCGCCCACGGCCACCGATACGCCGACGCTGGAAGCGGCAGAGACATCTGATCCGGAACCGACAGAGCCGGTGACGCCGGAATCCTCGCCGACGTCACCGCCAACGGACACGCCGCAGCCCGAAGCGCCGCCGACGAATGCACCCGCCCTGACCGAGACGCCCGCAGCGGCAGACACCGCTCCGCCAAATTCTCAACCGGAACCGGGGCCGTCCCAGCCAGCTACAGCCGTGGAGTAATGCCCGCAGACAGCATGCCCTGTCCTGGCTAGCCGTCTGGGAGGGGGTGAGGTATCGGCGCACGTTCCGGCTGCTTGCGGAATGCATAGCCGCGCCCGCGTACCGAAATTAAATAGCGAGGGTGACGGGGATCAGGTTCGATGGCCTGGCGCAAATAGCGAATATAGTTGTGGATGTAGTGAACCGGGTCTTGGTAGGCAGGCCCCCACACGGCGCGCAACAGCCCCAGGTGAGAGCAAACGCTGTCGGCGTTTTCGAACAGGTGGGCCAGCAACTGGTATTCGGTGGTCGTGAGTTTGACCGGCTTTCCGCGCACGCTGACCTGATGGGCCTTGAGGTCAATCATCAAATAGCCGTCGTCGTAGTACGTCTGCTTGAGGCTTTCAGGGGTGGGTTGGAACCAGCGCAGCGCGGACTCGATGCGCGCCATCAATTCGCTGCGCGAAAATGGCTTGGTGATATAATCGACTGCTCCGGCGTCCAGCCCACGCGCAATGTCTTCGGGTTCGTCCAGAGAAGTCAAAAAGACGATAGGGATAAAGGTCTTTGCCAAGATAAAATAGCACACCTCCCACCCCTGTTTGTCGGGCAAAATGATGTCCAATAAGACCAGATCAGGGGTGTGGTGCGCTAAGTACTCAAACGCCCCGTTTGCTGTTGCAGCAACGACGACTCGATAGCCGCTCTCTTGGCATAAAAACCGCAGGAGTTTCTGATACACGGGATCGTCTTCGACGATTAGGATCGTGGCAGGGGGGCTGGTTTTTGTCATAATGGCTGCTGTGAAGACTGAGTTGGAAACAAATCATTTCGCGCCCGGTATTCCGTAGAGATGCCGCCAGCGTCTGCGACTCAGTGAGCCGAGACCTCACTCAAACGGAAGCAGTATCCCTTACCATAGACGCTGATCAAATATTCAGGCTGGCTGGGCGCGCGCTCAATCTTCTTACGCAGACGCCCAATGTAGAGATGAACATAGTGAAGACATGTCTCATAGCCTGCCCCCCAGATCTGCTTTAGAATCTGATCCTTGGAGCAGATTTGTCCTGCCTTCTTGAGCAGGTAGACGAGCAGGTTGTATTCGGTGGTCGTGAGTTGTACCGGCTTGCCTTCGACAAGCACCTCATGCGCCGCCAGGTTGATTTCCAAATACTCATCTCTGTACCCTTCTGCCGCTGGGGCAGGCAGGGGGACATCGTTGCGCCGCAGTGCGGCCCGGGCGCGGGCAAGCAAGACCTGCGGCGAGGCGGCCTTGGTGACGTAATCTACCGCACCGAGTTGCAGCGCGCGAATCGCATCATCTTCCCGGTAGGCGGGTGCGAGAAAGACCACGGGCACGCGCGCTTTCCCCAACAGATACCGGCAGACCTCCCAGCTAGAAATCCCCGGCAGTTCCACATCCAGCAAGATCAGGTCTGGACGTTGTTTTTGAAACTCCTGAAGCGCTTCATACCCTGTAGAGGCAAACCGCAAATCATGTCTATTCGCCTGTAGACCCTTCTCGAATGTACAACGAATGTCTGGCTCGCTGGTTGCCACCAACACAGCGGCGCCGCTTGCGGTTTGGGTATGCGGGGACAGCCTCAGGTCTTGGCCTATGTAACGATCCATTGTTGCCATTAGCGTTGTTGTCATTCGTGTTGGACTCCTTACTGCCGACGACTACCTAGCCTTCTATCCATGGGTAGAAGACACAATATGTTGTTCGACTGGTCTACGGGTGTGCGCGCAGGGTAATACTGCTTCGCAGCGTTTGCGGCAACGTATGGCTGTGGGATTAGCCAAAAACACCGTACGGCTCGTGTGCAATCTCTCCTACACAAAATATACGGGCCACTTACGGCAAAGGATACGTGTCAAATATGAAATTCTCGACAGGAAAGCGCAGGAGCTTCGACAGCCAAACGATGTTCCAATCAAATAGATGTCTATCTGTAGCTGTCAGGATGACAGGTTGCGCGCCGAAACTATTAGATGATATTTAGGTTTGCCCTATTGACTCGACTATGGGCGCAGAGTACACTAGAAAAAGTGTCAGATTTAACACTATGTTAACTTGCCGGTAATGAACAGCGCGCAGACAACGCCGGATCGCCATGCGTGTGCTGGGCCAGCTTGATCTTCAGTTATCTAATCTTTGATGGGATAAATGGAAGCAAGGAGCCAAACGCAAAGGAGGATCGACAGGACGCGGCGCTCAAGCTAACAGATGTATATAGCCATCCAAATCATTCGCCTGGCCGCTGGTCAGGTGCACAAAGATGGGCCTACCGCAAAACGATAGGCCCATCTTCAGTGACACAGGCATACTGCTCGTGCTGGGAAACTCGGAAGTATACCTGTGATGGGAACCGCTCACGGCTAACACCATGAGCGTAGACACGTTTTGCATTCTAGCATCATTCTAGCGCCGATGCAATCATTTGATTGACGAACTACTGGCGAAGCACTCAGCGGGAAACGCGGTTTTTCCAGTACGAAAGGTGAACCGGAAGAAACGCGGCGAATTGACCAACACCCACGCCGACCCTTTTACGCTGACAGTGGCATGGAGATCGACATGAGATACTTGCGTTTTCTTCTGATTCTGATGGGGCTATGGATCATTCTGCTCGACAATATCGGAGGAATGGCCGGCGTCCCTACACTTACGCCCTATGCGTATATCGTTGTGGCGGCTTGCGCCATCTTCCCGTTGCTCTTTCCTACGACGGCTGGGAACACACGCTTTGCGACGTTCGCCGTCTCGGTTCTGGCATTGCTGCTGCTCCACGTCTGGAACGGCAGTGTACTGGGTGAAAACAACCTGCTCACCGTAGCAACGGAAGTGGCGGCCATCGGTCTGACCATTGTCCTGGCAAGCACATTGGGCGCGCAGATCAGCGCCATTCAACAGGTGTTTACCGACCTCGGCTTGAGCCAGTTACACAACCAGGTAGAAACATTTGAGGCTGGTCAGCAGGCCATCTATCGCGAAATCCGGTGGGCACGACGGTCTCAACAGCCGATAGCCCTGCTTGCCATCTCGATCAACCATGCATCCATCGAGCGGCTGATAGCCCAGGACAACAAACGCGGGTTGACACACCGTTTGGTCAGAGAGGCGCAGAGCGAAGTCTGGAGAACCTATGCGATGACCCAGGTAGCCAAACTGCTGGTGGCGGAGTTGGATGACAGCGCCATTGTCACGCAGCGGCGGCATTACTTCGTCATCGCGCTGTCGGGGGCCAACCGCGAGCAAAGCAGCCCTGTGGTCGAACAATTACAGACCAGTGCCAACGCGAAGTTGGATATCCAGCTTGACATTGGCGTCGCCATCTTCCCCGATGATGCTGTCACCTTTGAATTGCTGTTGGAGCGTGCGGAAGCGGCCATGACAGGGACAGCGAATGCCGTCTCCCCCGGCATTGCCCTGCGCGCGGATGCAGCCACTGAGAAGCGGGGCGCTTCTGACGTGTCGGACGTCAGAAAAAAGGAAGAGATCACGTCGCCTGTGTAGAGACTGCACAGCCTGACAGCAAACTTATCCGTATACTGTCTAAGGAGCGGCAATTGATACAGTATTATCTGCGCATCATCCGTCGATGGATTTGGCTGCTAGCCCTGGCGACGCTGGTGACCGGCATCACCGGCTATGCCATTGTCAAGCAGCAGCCCCGCAGTTATAGCGCCTCGGCTCGCGTCATCATCGGCCCTGGCCTGGAAAGCCCAGACCCTGGCCTGGATGAACTGCGGACGGCGGGTATGCTCATGCAGACCTACGCCGAATTGATCACGACCCGGCCCACCCTGGAATCCGTGATCAAAAACCTGGACTTGCAGATGATGCCCGACGAACTCGCCAGGCACATCAATCTGCATACCGACGATACAACCCGCATCTTGACCATTGGCGTGGAAGTGGACGATCCCATCGAGGCCATGAGTATCGCCAATGCCCTGGCGGCCACGCTGGTGGATATGGGGCCTGTCGGCGCAGAGGAATCGCAAGCACGCATCCAGGATCAAACCCGGAACCAGATTGCCTATCTGGAGCAGGAGATCGCCAACCTGGAGGCCACGCTTGCCCAGCTAGAGCAAGACTTTGTCGCCTCCACCAATGCAGAGGAGCGGCGGCTTCTCAACGATCAAATTTCCTTGCGCCGCTCGCAACTCTCCGAAGCCAGCCGCAATGTGATCGCGCTCGAACAGTCCCTCTTGCGGGGCCAGACCAACCGCGTGCGGATCATTGAACCTGCCACATTCGCGGTGGCTGTCGAGTCGCAACTCGAACTGACGGTCATCATGGCCGCGCTGGCCGGTTTGATCCTGGCCTTAGTGCTTGTCTTTTTGTTCGAGTACCTGGGGGATGCCGTCCGCAGCGAGGATGACCTGGTCGATCTCCCAAGTATGCCGGTGCTAGGCGTGATTACCAAGCATAAGCTGCCGCGCGGGGTGGGGCGCGATCAACTGATTGCCTACCGATCACCGGAATCACGCGCCACCGAAACCTACCGTCTGCTGGCAAGCAAATTGATCCTGAACCGCTTCAATACGGGTTCATTGAACGCACCAGAGGCGAACCCCGCAGCAGGGAGCCCTTCTGCCGGAGACCGCCCGCTGCGCTCGTTGCTGATCAGCGGCACACACATCAACAACGCGGGCAGTGGTCAGATCGCCGCCAACCTGGCCGTCATCCTGGCGCAGACCGGACATCGCGTGGTCTTGGTCGATGCGAATTTGCACCAGCCGGAGATCGGCCCGCTGTTTGGCGTCAATGGCCGGGTCAACCTAACAAACTTCCTCAGCGGCCAGCCGCTGGAAGGACAACTGACACCCATCAGTTGGCTGCCTACGCTCTCCATCGTGCCAAGCGGCCCGATCTCGGCCAAGAGCTTTGACCTGCTCGCCTCTACACGCATGACTGAATTGATCCGCCAGTTGGAGGATCAAGCCGACCTGGTCTTAATCGCGGCCTCACCGCTGCTGCTCTATGCGGATAGCCTGGTGCTGTCGTCGCGCGTGGGTGGCGTCGTCGTCGTGGCCGAACAGGGTACGACCCGCCGCGCCACACTGGTCGAAATTGCCAAAAGCCTGCAGGAATATGGCGCAGCCACGCTGGGCGTCGTCCTGAATCAAAACCGCACGCACCGCTGGATAGAGCGCCCAAGCCCCGCATCGGAACCAAACGCTATGACGGGTGCGAGCCTCGGGATCTCTTCAGCCAAGCGGGTGCTGAAATAGACGGCCAGGCAGGGACGCAACTCCACCAACAGTCACAAGGAACTTGGATGAACAGTCTTCTTCGCGATCTCTTTCGCGGCTTTGATCAAGAACACATCGCCTACTGCGTGATGCGCGACGCACAACACCTGGATTCGGACGTATCCGAAGTGGATGTGCTTGTGCAGGCGTCCCAGCTGGCGCGTTGTGCGGAACTGCTGCTGCAACTGGGATTCTTGCCGCTGCCGAGCGCTGGCTATGCACCGCATCGCTTTTTTGTGGCCTATGAACGCCACAGTGACCGCTGGATCAAGCTGGACATTGTCAGCCAGGTGGCCTATGGCGCGCCCGTCCCGGTCTTGTACACCGATCTGGCAGCGGGTTGTCTGCGCCACCGCCAGCGCGACGGTGATGTCTATGTGCCGTCACCGGAATATGAACTCATTACGCTCTTGCTGCACTGCATCTTGGACAAAGGCCGTTTTGCGGAGGCGCGCATCCAACGGATTCAGACCTTGCGCCATCAGGTGGGACATGAATCGCTGATGACTTCGCTGCTGCGGGCCTACTGGCATCCGGCGATGAGTTGGTCTGCGCTGACCCAGCAGATTGACGCGGGCGCATGGGAAAAGCTGCTCGTCGCTGGGGAGGCGATCCCGGCGCGGCAACGGGGCAGGCAGCGGATCGGCGCGGCATGGCGCACGGTCTATGCGCGCACCCAGCGCAAGCTTAACCGCTGGATCACCGGGAACAGCCCGCGCGTGATCCGGGTGGCGATCCTGGCCCCGGACGGCGCGGGCAAGTCTACGCTCGTCAAGACAATAGGCGACACCTATGCGTTTCCCGTCCGCCGCTTCTATATGGGGCTGTATTCCAGGCAAGCGTCTATCCTGCACCGGATTGACCTGCCAGGGATTGGCTTTGCGGCGCGCATCGTTTCTCTGTGGTGGCGCTGTCTGTTGGCAGGCTACCATCAAGCGCGCAGACGGCTGATCCTCTTTGATCGCTACACGTACGATTCGTTGCTGCCGTCACCGCGCAGCCAGAGCCGCAGCAGCCATTGGCGGCGATGGATCACGGCCCGCGCCTGCCCCGCGCCCGACCTGGTGATAGTCCTGGATGCGCCGGGCGATCTACTCTACGCACGCAAAGGAGAGCACAGCCCCGGCTATTTGGAACAGCAGCGCCAGGGGTACTTGGCGCTGACGAGAAGCCTGCCACAAGCGGTTGTGGTAGACGCAACGCACGATGCCGACCACGTCCGGCGTGAGGTGACTGCGCTGATCTGGGATGCCCAGGTTCGACGTCACCGCCGCGCCATCAAGAGTCAAGTTGAACAGGCGGTCATACCATGAACCAAACCCCGATCACGCTAAATGCCCGCGACACAGCCACCGGACGGCATAGTTCCGTCGCCTGGATGCTTGGCGTGTGCATGTTGACCCTGATCCTGGGTGTTACCCTGGGATTGATCCTGCCCATACAGGCCCACGCGCAAGCGCCGGAGATGACGGCGCAGCCCACACCAAAGCCGCTTGAGCCGTCCTTGGCACCTGTGCAAATCGACCTGAGCGCCGTCATCTCCGGCAACCTTGTCGCCTACACCGTCTATGCGACCAACGTGAGCGAGCAATCTGCCTGGGATCTGACGATTGATGTCCCACTGCCCGCGGGGGCTACGCTCTTGTCCGCCCAGGCGTCACCTTCGTTTGTCACCGACTATCGGGACGGTGTTGTCTCCTTCTACACACCTAGCCTGCTGCCGAATGTCAACAACGGCCCGCAGCGCATCGTGGCGGTTCTGCCTGCCGACAGCGAGGAGCTGATCAGCACGTATGCGCAAGCCACCTGGCGATTTATTGACTCCATCATGCGGCAAAGCAGCGTCTTTCAGGCGTCGACCCGGACGGCCACCGTTAGCCACTACCCAGGTATGACCCGGCGCATTGTCATCGACATGGCGGGCGAAGTGCCGCTGGCGCATGTCGACTTTACCGGTGCCACGATCCAGCGCGAGGGGTCGGTCTTCCGGATTGACCTGCATGTCGCCGGGCCGATGGGGCCTGTGGGCGAACCTGCGGAATATTTCTTATATATCGACGCCGACTGCAGCACGACAACAGGCCGGGCACGCGAGGGGATCGGATCAGACTACCGTGTACGCTACCGGCACGCGCGCGGGTCGGCGGATATTAGCAGTTGGGCTGTGAACGCCGATGGCAGCAACGGGTGGGTCTCGGTCGGTTCTATTGCCGTAAACAGCCCACTTGGCGGTCAGACCATTACCTTGTGGATCCCCTCGGTGCTGATGGGCAATCCCAGCCAGTTATGTTTGTACGCG
>CAZYQJ010000126.1:6829-10491 GCA_964649925.1 uncultured Litorilinea sp. | reverse complement strand
AACCCCCAATTTAAAACGACCCCACCGGCAGCACAAAAGCCGGTGGGGTCGTGATCTATGCAGTGTGCGCTGAGGCGGCGACCATGTCAGGCTGCAAGCCTGACCTACGAACTCACAAACAAAGTCAGGCAAATTGTAGGTCGGGCAACATGCCCGACATGGACGGCAAGCGCACCTGTCTCTGGTGGTTTAGGCCGGGATGACGCGTTTGTCGACCGGCGCAGTCGAACCCTGGCGATCCAGCGGGATGTCGGACCGCCAGCGCGAGTCGGCGATGATCTTGTCCAGGTTGGCTCGATCCCGATACTTGGCGGCAATGTCGATGACTTCGCTCAACAACCCTTCGCTGAGTTTGATGGGGTTGAGGCCCAGGGCCAGGAATTGGTCGTTGCGCACCACTAGTTCGTTTTCCAGCGATTCATTGCGCGGGTTGACATAGTAGCGGACTTCCGCACCGGTGAGTTTTGAGACCAACGCTGCCAGTTCGCGCACGCGATGGGTCTCGGTTGTCTGGTTGAAGATCTTGACCCGTTCGCCGGACTTGGGCGGGTTGCTGATTGCCAGTTCGATGCAGCAGACTGTATCGCGGATGTGGATGAAGGCGCGCGTCTGCCCGCCAGTGCCGTAGACGGTCAGCGGGTGACCCACGGCAGCTTCGACCAGGAAGCGGTTCAACACCGTGCCGTAGTCGCCCTCGTAGTCGAAGCGGTTGATCAGCGCCGGGTGCATCAATGTCTCTTCGGTGTTTGTGCCCCACACAACGCCTTGATGCAGGTCGGTGATGCGTACACCGTCGTTCTTGTTATAGTAGTAGAAGAGGAGCGCGTCGAGCGTCTTGGTCATGTGGTAGATGCTGCCGGGGTGGGGCGGATAGGGGATCTCGATCTCATGATCTTCCCCATTAATATCCACATGCACGTTCAGATACCCCTCTGGGATGGTCATCCCGGCTGTACCATAACCATAGACGCCCATTGTGCCAAGATGGACGAGATGGGCATCTACCCCGGCGTCGACTAGCGCGCACAGGACATTGTGCGTGCCGTTGATGTTGTTATCCACCGTGTATCGCTTGTGACGAGGGGACTTCATGGAGTAGGGGGCTGCGCGCTGCTCCGCAAAATGGACGATTGTCTGTGGTTTGAGTGTGGCTATCAGTTCGCGTAGCTCGTAGTAGTCTTCGGCGATGTTGATGTTGCGATAGTGGATGGTCTTGCCGGTCAATTCCTTCCATGCCTGTAGGCGGTTTTCGGTAGTCTCAATGGGGGTGAGAGACTGGCTCCCCAATTCGATATCGATCTTGCGCCGCGACAGGTTGTCCACAATCGTCACATCATAGCCGTCATTCGAGAGGCGGAGGCTGGTGGGCCAGCCACAAAACCCATCGCCGCCTAGAACGATAATGTTGCCTTTCCCCTGCATCGCTGGAATCTCCTTATAAAATGCCCAACTAAACAACGTGATATGCTGCATTGGCGGATACAGCGCGTGCTGTCACCAACGTAGTCAGTCTTAGCCGTGTTCCTATGAGGATACTTGATTCATCCGAGGAAACCAAATCACTTGAGGCATGACCGTGGTTTCTATTGCATTTCTCCTCTGGCGGTATGGTACAATACGACAGCGACGCGCATCGTGTCGCGGCAAGGACGGTGAGCCGGTCCCGCGCACCGGCCCTGGACAAAGAACCGAGGAACACAATTGCTATGCCCGTCGACGAAAAACCCTTGCGGATCGCCATCTTCACCGAAACCTTTTTGCCCAAGATAGATGGGATTGTCAGCGTCTTGTGCCTCGCCCTGCGGCGGCTGCAGGAATTGGGGCATCAGGTGATCCTCTTTGGCCCTCCCGGTGGGCCGGAGGAATATGTCGGGGCGGAGATCGTCGGCGTGGGCGGGCCGCGTTTGCCCTTTTACCCGGAACTGCGCGCCAACTTCCCCGGCCCGCGCATCTGGCGTAAGGTTCAGGCGTTTCGTCCCGACGTGATCCATGTGGTCAACCCGATCTTTTTGGGGCCGTTTGGCCTGGCCTATGCGCGGCGGCTGGGCGTGCCGACGCTGGCCTCATTCCACACCGACCTGGCCCGCTATGTCGAGCATTACGGGTTCGGTTTTTCCGCGCCCATACTCTGGGCCTATATGCGCTATATTCACAACCAGGCTGACGTCAATCTCTGCCCGTCTACAGCCATCCGCAAGGATTTGTTAGCGCACGGGTTCAAGCGCGTGCGCTGGTGGAAGCGGGGCATCGACACCGAGTTGTTCTCGCCCGGCCCGGTGGACCCTGACCTGCGCGCCCGCCTGACCGACGGTCACCCGGAGGATTTCCTGGTGATCAACGTAGGGCGACAGTCGCCGGAAAAGGGGCTGAAGACGATGCGCGACGCCCTCTTCTCCCGGCCCGGCGTGCGGCTGGCGCTGGTGGGCGGCGGGCCAGCGCATGAGGATTTGAAGGAATATTATCGGGGCACGCCGACGGTCTTTCCAGGCTACCTGCGCGGGGAGGAACTCGTCAACGCCTACCGCTCTGCCGATGCGTTTATCTTCCCCTCCACCACGGAGACCTTTGGGCTGGTGGCGTTGGAGGCGATGGCCTGCCGCGTGCCGGTGATCGCGGCGCAAAGCGGCGGGGTCGTGGATACGGTGGAGCATGGCGTCAACGGGCTGTTTTTTGACCCGAACCAGCCGCAGCAGTTGGGCGACCTGGTGCAGATGTTGATGGATGACCCCGCGCAGCGCGACACGTTGGCCCAGAACGCGCTGGAGCACGCGCGCAGCCGGTCCTGGCGCGCCACGATGGATCAGTTAGCAAGTTATTACCGCACGGCGATGCGCGTCTCGTACCGGGGACGGTTGGCTCACCGGCTGTCTCACGCGGTGCAGCCATAGGGTTTTCGCCCCAGAGATCGCTGCGGCTCGCTCGCCCACCCGACGTTCAAACACCGAACTCAGAAACAATACCCCCTGACGGGGGCTTGCGGGGTGCGGTGTAGCGGGTAACGGTGCATATACGGCGAACCCGACCTACACATCAGTGCCCATTGTAGGTCGGGCTTATGGCCTGACAAACCTGCTATCCCACCGGTTGACTCGGAGCGCATGCGCCGAGACACACAGCGTTACAACCCCAGATAGGCGTCGATAACGCGCTGGTCTTTCAACAGTTCTTTGGCCGTGCCGCTCATGGCGATCCTACCGATCTCCAACACATAAGCGCGGTGGGCGACCTGCAGCGCGGCCTGAGCATTTTGCTCCACCAACAGGATGGTGGTCTGCTGCTCCTGGTTTAGCCGCTGCACAATGTGGAAGATCTCCTCCACCAGCAGGGGGGCTAACCCCATCGAAGGCTCGTCCAGCAGCATAATGCGCGGCTGCTGCATCAAGGCGCGACCAATCGCCAGCATCTGTTGTTCGCCGCCGCTCATGGTCCCTGCCACCTGTTTGCGCCGTTCACCCAGCCGCGGGAAGATCTCAAAGACCTGCTGTATATCCTGCGCAATGCCTTTTTTATCAGACCGGCGGTAGGCTCCCATTTCCAGGTTTTCGGTGACGGTCAGTTTGGCGAAGATCCCCCGTCCTTCCGGCACCATGGCGATCCCATGGTTGACGAGTTCATGGGTCTGATATCGGGTCAGGTCGTCTCCATCCAGCGTGATGCGACCG
>CAZYQJ010000126.1:0-6819 GCA_964649925.1 uncultured Litorilinea sp. | reverse complement strand
TGGTGCATCAGCCCGCAGATGGTGCGCAGGGTTGTCGTCTTGCCTGCGCCGTTGCCGCCGATCAAGGTCACGATTTCGCCTTTGTCCACCGTCAGCGAAATGCCTTTGAGCGCCTGAATGTTGCCGTAGTAGGCGTGAACGTCGTTGAGTTCTAGCAACGCCATAGGTGATTCCATTCCTAGTCGGCCGCCGCTTGACTTGCGGCCCCGCGACCCAGGTAGGCCTCGATCACGCGCGGGTTGGTCTGGATCTCCTGTGGCGTGCCTTCTGCGATTTTGAGGCCGTAGTCAAGCACGGTGACATGCTCGGAGATGCCCATGACCACGCGCATGTCATGCTCGATCAGCAGGATAGTGATGCCCAGTTCATCGCGCAGGCGGCGGATGAAGCGCATCATCTCCTCGGTCTCGCGCGGGTTCATGCCCGCGGTCGGCTCGTCGAGCAGGAGCAGCGAGGGCTTGCTGGCCAGTGCGCGCGCCAACTCCAGCCGCCGCTGGTCACCATAGGACAGGTTCTTCGCCAACAGATCGCCTCTCCCGCGCAGCCCGGTAAAGTCCAACAAACGCCGCGCCTCGTCTTCGGCAACCTGTTCTTCGTCGCGGGTGCGGCGTGTGCCGAAGATGGCTCCCAGTGGGGAGGAGGTCAGGTGCGGTTCCTGACCGACCATGATATTCTCGATAGCCGTCATGTTGCTGAACAGGCGGATATTCTGGAAGGTGCGGGCGATGCCCAGACGGGTGATCTGGTCAATCGTGCGCCCGTTCAGGAGCGTCCCGTTAAAGAACATCTCCCCTTCGTCGATCTGGTAGAAGCCGGTGATGCAGTTGAAGAAGGTGCTCTTGCCAGCCCCGTTTGGGCCGATGATGCTGATGATGCTGTGGCGAGGGATGGCAAACGCATCGATGCTCACGGCGACGAGGCCGCCAAAGCGTTTGAGAACATTCGTAGATTCAAAGATGTGATTTGCCATGGTCAGTCTCCTGCCGGGGCCATTTCAGGCTCGCGGGCCAGTTCGCGGCGGCGAATGGCCGAAGGCCAGAGTCCCTCCGGTCGTTTTAGCATCATAAAGACCAGCAGGATGCCGTAGAAGAGCAGGCGGTATTCTGCAAATTCGCGCAGGAGCTCGGGCAGGCCGACCAACACCAGCGCGCCGACTACGATGCCTGGAATGCTGCCCATGCCGCCGACGATGATGACGCTCAGCACGTTGATCGAGATCAGCAGGCTGAAGCTGTGGGGAAAGATGGTCCCCAACTTGACCGCAAAGATCGCCCCGGCTAACCCCCCGCTGGCCGCGCTGAGGGTAAAGGCGAGCAACTTGGTCATCATCGTGTCGATCCCGGCGGATTTGGCGGCGTCTTCATCCTCGCGCATCGCCATCCACTGGCGTCCGATACGCGAGTTGTTTAGCCGCACCGAGACAAACAACACCAGCAGCGAGGAACCGAGCAGCAGATAGTAGATCGTCTCCGGCGAGCCGAACTCAATCGGTCCCAGGCGGGCGTTGGGGATCTGGAGGATGCCCTGCGCCCCACCGACCCATGGCTTGAACCAGTCGGACAATACGAGCAGGCGGATGATCTCGCCAAAACCCAGTGTGGTGATGGCGAGATAGTCGCCGCGCATCCGCAGAACGGGCAGGGCGAGGATGCCGCTGCTGATCATGGCCGCTACGACGCTGATGGGCAGCACCAGCCAGAAACTCAGATGGCCGATGCCCAGGTTTCCGGTCGAGGTGAGCAGCCCCATGACATATGCGCCGATGGCGAAGTTGGCGACGTACCCCAAATCCAGAAGGCCAGCCAGCCCTACGGCCATGTTCAGGCCAAGCGCCATGAGGATATAGAGGCCGACGTTGTTCATCACCTCGCTGAGATAGGTTCCCAACACCCAGGGCAGCGCCAGCAGGATCAGCCCCAGCGCGCTGAAGCCGGTGCCGCGCACCAACTGGCGTCGCGACGCATCCAGCCCGGCGTAACGACCGCGTACCCATCTGCCGGTGGGCGCCCAGAAGTAGGTGATGACGGCGCTGAGGACGAACAGCCCCGCGGCTGCGACCGGCTGCAGCGCGCCACGCCCAAAGATGGCGCGTGAAACGCCGCTGCCGAACAGGTCACTCAAGAACTGGCCCAACAACTGGCCCAGCAGACCGGCAATGATGACGGTGGTCATCCCGCTGATCACGGCGACGCGGGGCCGGTTGGGGATCAGGTTGAGAATCGCACCCGCGGCGGACAGGCCGGTCAGGGTCGCTGCCATGATGAGGCTGCCAGTAACGGTTCCCAGGTCAAGGGTGAGGATCTGCATGAGCGTCGGCGAGACGCTCACGAACATGGTACGGATGTCGGGAAGGGATGTGCCCAAGAGGATGAGCGCAATCACCGGGACGCTGGAGACCAACCCGGCCAGCGCACCATACAGGACGCGCGCCGCCGTGTGCGTCTGCCCGTTGTCCCCCCGGCTGCTGACGAAGTACCCGCAGACCAGGGCCGGTCCATAGGCCATGAGCTGGCCCAGCGTCAAGCCGTCGACCAGAATGGATCGCTGGCTGAATGTTTCCACCATGCCGATGGCAGCCGCATAAACGATGACTGCACCGGCTAACAATCCGGCACGCAACGCGTACCGCCAATCGAGGGTATATTGATTTGGCATAGGACAATCTACGCTTTCTTGTCCGCCAGCTTTTCGCCCAGGATGCCCTGGGGCCGGAAGATCAGCACCAGCACCAGCATGATGAAGGCGAGCATATCCTTCAGTTGGTTGGCGGCTGGGATGCCTAGCCCGGACAAGATCAAGGCCGGTCCAACAGATTCGATGACCCCTAGAAAGAGGCCGCCCAACACTGCACCGGGCACGCTGCCGATCCCGCCCAATACAGCGGCGGTAAAGGCTTTGATGCCCGGAAAGAAGCCCATATAGAAATTGACACCTTGCGGGCGGTACAGCCCGTTGATAATTCCGGCGGCTCCGGCCAGTGCGCCGCCGATGGCAAAGGTGAAGACAATCACCCGGTCAATATGAATCCCCATGAGGGACGCGACTTCTTTATTTTCCGAAACGGCACGCATAGCCTTGCCGATTTTGGTATATTCAACCAGCCAGTGCAGACCGAACATCAGCACAACGGCGGCAAAAAAGACCACAAATTGGACAATGGGGATGGGGGTGCCAAAGATGTTGACTGTACCCGCCAGCATGGGGACGGACGGATACGATTTGAAGCCTGAGCCATAAAGCCCGCGGAAGGTGTATTGGAGAACGAAGGAGGCGCCGATGGCCGTGATCAGCGGGACCAGGCGCGGCGCATTGCGCAGCGGGCGGTAGGCGATCCGCTCCAGCAGTACGGCGATGACCATGGAGACCAGTGCCGCCACGGCAAACCAGAGCAGAACAGAGGGGATCGGGTACCGCTCCAGCAGCCCGCTGCTGGCTGTCCACGCTGCGACAAAGTAGGCGGAGAAGGCCCCGGCCATGAACACTTCACCATGCGCAAAGTTGATCATGAGCAACACGCCATAGACCAGTGAATAGCCCAGAGCAATCAGCGCATAGATGCTGCCCTGCGCCAACCCAGAGATGGTCAGGCTCAACCACTGGCTGGGTGTATACGAACTGGTCAGGAGGGTGTTGACAATGCCGATGACGGCGAGCGCAATGATGACGATCCGAAAGACGTTGAGCACCAGGTCTACCCAGTAAACCCGGTCGAGATAGGCACGCAAGCCTCGCAGGGGGCGTGCGGTTTGGTGGGTGCTTTGCGGCAGTGCAGTCATATTTGATTCTTTGGGGTCATTGGAACTGGCCGGGGGGAGTTCTCCCCCCGGCCAATAAACAGAGCGTGACGGACGTTGCTTTGGTACATAGACATTGACAAAGCGCCGCCTGTGTGAAGGCTATTCCTGCGGCCACACAACGGGCGGGGGCCAATTGCCAGCCAGTTCTTCTTCACCCATCTGGAAGACCGCCAACGCCTCGCCAGTCGCACAGTCGCCGTTCTCGCTGCAGGAGAGCGTGCCGGTCAGTCCAGGGAAGTTCTCGGTGGCGGTGAGCGCATCGCGGACGGCCTGTTTGCCGATCAGGATCGTGCCATCTTCGCCGACCTGGGCTGCCTGTTCTACGGCGTTGAGCATGATGTTCGTGGCGTCATAGGCATGGGCATGGTAGCCGCTGGGTGGCGGGCCGCCGGTCCTTTCCTCCCACTTGGCGAGCAGCTCGGCATACGCCTCACCCCCGGCGACGTGCGGGCCAGTCAGATACATGCCAACCGATGCCTGGCCGGTATTCTCGGGGAATGTGTCCACAAAGAGGCCATCAGCACCGATCAGGATCGTGTCCTCCAGCCCGGGGATTTCCCTGGCCTGAGAAGCCAGCAGGTTGCCTTCAGGTTCGAAGATCGGGAAGTAGAGGACATCCGGCGGGTTGGCTGCCAGTTCGGTCAGGATGGGCCGCATGTCGGTATCGCCGACATTGACCGCACCCTGGAAGGTCACCTCGCCGCCCAGTTCGGCAAAGCGGTCCGCCGCAACCTGCTGCAGGCCATCGGCGTAGGGGCTGCCGTCGTGGATCGTGGCCAGGGTGGTCGCGCCTAGTTCGTTGAAAACAAAGTCCGCCGCCACGCGACCCTGGAAGAGGTCATTGTGAGCGGTGCGGAAGTAGCCGGGCATCCATATACCACCCGCAGCCGGGTCGGGGTCGGTGAGCGATGGGGCGGTGTTGGATGACGAGATCATGCTCAGCCCGGCCTCGCTGATGATGGGCAGCGCAGCCACAGCTTCGCTGGAGCAGGTTGTGCCGATGATGCCGACGATGGTGGGGTCGGAGGCGATGCGCTGTGCGGCCGCCTGGCCGCCTTCGGCACTACAGAGCGTGTCCTCGCCGACCAGTTCGATGGGGTGACCGAGCAGTTCCCCGCCGCGATCTTCGATGACGATTTCAACGCTGCCGCGTGTGTCCTCGCCCAGGAAGCCGGTTGCGCCGGAGATGGAGAGCAAGTAGCCCAGCCGGATCGGCTCATCTGGCCCGACCTCGATGCAGCCGATGGCGTCGGTGCATTCCAGCGGGCCGCTGGCAGCGGCTTCACCCGCTTCTGCCTCGGCAGCTTCGCCTTCTTCTGCTGCCTCTTCAGCAGCCGGTTCCTCTGCAGCCGGTTCTTCTGCTGCTTCTTCGGCGGCAGCCGGTTCTTCGGCGGCTGGTTCTTCCGCGGCCGGCGGCTCGGCGGCAGGGGTTGCCTGACCACCGCAGGCTGCCAGCACCAACGTGAAGAGAACCAACAGGCTTACAAGTAGGTGTCTGGGTCGCATGAATTCGTGTCTCCTTGAGTAGCTATGCGAGTAGGTTGGATGCATTTGATGCCGATAAGTTGAAAAGCAGAAATGCTGCCTTTGAGAGCCTGTGTAGTGAAATTACGATTCGCCATACGATCACGCACCACGGACTCTATGTGAGGCCCTAGCAGTTTGCGACACGACCATTAATTTACCGTTATTTTTCCGCTGCCTGGTGAAAATGATCAATTACCGGAGTAATCAAACGGAGGGCGCAGCAAAATGAACACCGTGATCCGCTGTACCACACATAAACTTGCAGGTTGTACTGAAGCGTTGTCGGGAAGTATAGTGTGGGCCAATCGGTTTTGTCAACCTGGCTGCCGGGCACTACGGGTTGAAGGACTTTTCAAGCCGAAAATCGCCTGTGGTATAATAAGTCGTCATATACAACGCCTGTCCGGGCGTTGTTTGTTATACAACCAACCATGACTGCACCCTGATGAGTGAGGTATGGCTGACCATTCGCTGATCATTGGCCTGACCGGCAACATTGCTACAGGCAAGAGTACTGTACTTGAGTATTTGGCCCGTAAGGGCGCACATATCATCGATGCCGACAAACTGGCTCATCAGGCCATGGCTCCGTCCGGTCCGGCATATGAATCGATTGTCGCTGAGTTTGGCTCCGGCATCTTGAACCCGGACAAGACGGTGAACCGGCGTGCGTTGGGCGCGATTGTGTTTTCGGATGCGGATCGGTTGGGCCGGTTGGAGCAGCTCACCCACCCGGCTGTGTTTGAACTCACACGGCAGGAGGTGGATGAAAGCCCGTCGCCTGTCGTCGTGTTGGAAGCCGTCAAACTGCTGGAGGCGGGTGCGATGGTCACACTCTGCGATGAGGTGTGGGTCGTGACGGCACGCCCCGATGTGCAGTTAAGGCGGTTGATGGAAAAGCGTGGGATGAGCGAAGCGCAGGCGCGCCAGCGCATGGGGATGCAATCACCCCAGGCCGCCAAGATCAACCAGGCCGACCGCGTGATCGATAATAGCGGCACACTGGCTGATCTGTACGCCCAGTTGGATGCCATCTGGGAGGCGTTGAAGCGTTTGTACCCGCGCCGCATGGCGCAACTGGCTGTCTAGCGGGAGCGCGGCTAGTGTGAAAGGGGCGATATCGGCGCACTGACTATGGACGCACTGAAACACTTTTGGAACGAACATCCAGTCTTATCGAACTGGGCTATTCTCGCCATCGGGATGGTGATCATCCTCTATTTTAGCGCGCGCCATGTTGGGTTCTTACCTGGGCAGTGGGCGGCGCTGATGGGGGCAACCGTGCTCTTGGCTGGTCTGTGTGCGTGGATTATCAGTTGGGAGTAAAAATAGACGACCATGAGCAAGCGTGATTATTACGAAGTCTTGGGTGTGGACCGCAGCGCCGACAAAGATTCGTTGAAGCGGGCGTTTCGCAAGCTTGCCCAGAAATACCATCCTGATGTCAACAAATCCCCTGAAGCGGAGGTGCGCTTCAAGGAGATCAACGAGGCCT
>CAZYQJ010000125.1:0-10497 GCA_964649925.1 uncultured Litorilinea sp. | reverse complement strand
AGCCCGCCGGGTGGATCCGCCAGGAGGGATCGGGCCGCGTCTGTGTGCTGACGCCAGGCCATAATCTGGCCGTCTGGCTGCACAAGGACTTTCAGACCCTGCTGCGCCATGCGCTGACCTGGTGCGGCCAATCCACCGCCGCCAGCTAGGGGAGCCAATCGGTATGGAACACAACGCAGACCGAATTGCTGTGGTCACTGGCGCAGACCGTGGACTAGGCCAGGCCATTACCGCACAACTGCTGTCGCAGGGCTGGCGCGTCTTTGCCGGTCAGTACATGCCCGATTGGCCCGAACTGAAGGTATTGGCAGACACCTACCCGCAGACGCTGGCCTGCGTCCCGCTGGATGTGGCCGACCTGGCGACGGTACAGGCCGCGGCGGAGACGGTGCGCCAGGCTGCGGGCCGTGTCGACCTGTTGATCAACAACGCTGGCGTCACCACGCCCACCGGCACGCGCCCCCTGCCCGAAGCCCAAGACTACGCCGAAATGCACCGGCTCTATGATGTCAACGCCCTGGGGCCGGTGCGCATGGTGGAGGCGTTTTTGCCGCTGATGGAAACCAGCCCCTATAAGCGTCTCTGTTTTGTCTCGTCCGAAGCGGGCAGCATTGGCCGCGCTCAGCGTACCTCCTGGTATGGCTACTGTATGTCCAAGGCTGCGCTCAACATGGCGGTCAAGATCATGTTCAACCACCTGCGACCGCAGGGGTATACCTTCCGCGTCTACCACCCCGGCTGGGTGCGGTCGTATATGAGCGGTCGCAAAAACATGGAGGCCACGCTCGAACCGGAAGAAGCGGCGCGCTACGCCCTCACCTACTTCCTACAGGACAGCGGCATCGACGAAGACACGCTCGTCCTGCGCGATTGGGAGGGCAACGTATGGGAGTGGTAGGACGAATTCTGATATCCTTCGTCCGGTACATCAAGGGGTGCGTATGACTGCTGAGAATCAACCCGGCGAGGAAAGTTCGGTGGACACCCACGAAAAGCAAGCGTTCATACACCAAAATGATGCACGCTGTCCAATTTGTGGGGGTACACTTAAGACAGGGGAGGCAACAGTTCCCTACGTTCTACAACAGGACATGGTGGTCGTGGTGAAGAACGTACCTGCCATAATCTGCACAGACTGTCGGGAGCCGTTTATGTCAGGCAAGGTAACGGACCGAATTGTGGAAATGCTAGAGCAACTCAAGAGCCTTGGCAGCGAAATCTCGGTCGTTTCGTACCAAGAGTACGAACCAGCCTAATAGGTGTGCCGTATTATTGCCAGCCTACACCAATCTATCGTACGGTTTGCGCGCGGCCAAGCACAAAAACAGCGGGATCCGTTTGCGCCGCTGGTAGGTCGCTTCGTCGGCAAACCAGCGGCGATCGGGCTTGGATTCACGCAGATGCTCGACCACAAATCCGGCAGTTTGTAGACCGCCGAAATAATCCTCTACCGTGCGGTGATACTTGACCACTTGCTCGCCCATCCAGCGTGTGACACGGCGGCCGCTGTCGAAGTAGTCATCCACGATCCACGCCTGGCGCGCCCCGTTCCCCTGCCATGCGCGGTCGGACGACGTGATGACGGGGTGTTCTACTGAAAAAACAAACAGCCCGCCGGAGCGCAGGGTGCGCCAAACCTGATCGAATAGCCGGTCTATGTCATCAATGTAGTGCAGCACCAGGCGCGCCAGCACGCGGTCAAACGCGCCCGGAGGATACGTCCAGAACCGGATGTCGGCCTGCTCGACTCGGCCTGCGGTACCGGCTAAATGGCGGGCGGCCTGGTCAACCATGCGATGGGAGCCGTCCACCCCAAGGTAGGATGCAGCCCCTTGCGCCAGCAGTTCATGGCCCAACCCCGCGTCCCCACAGCCCAGGTCCAGGAGATCGCAGCCCTCGACAGCGCCCAGCAATGCCAGCACAACGGGCTTTTCTAGCGTGTCATTGGGGTTGTCGGCGCGCTGGCGGCGCTGAACGTACGTCTCAAAAACTGCCTCGTTGTCATAGAACCGAGACCCTTCGTAGACCACTATTCCCTCTTTCTTCCCCATGGGGATGAGAGATTATTGACCGGTTGACCGGTGATTCGAGCGATAGCGTCTTCGGCTCAGGCCGCGTATAATAGGCGTATGTGACGGTAGCTGGTTCAGGCTGTTGATGGGAGAAAACGATGCCAGGACGTGACCTACAAGAACGGATTGTCCTGGATCCGAATGTGATGGTCGGTAAGCCAGTAATTCGAGGCACCCGGCTAACTGTCGAATACATCCTCCGCTTGCTCGCCAATGGGGCCACAATTGACGAAATCATGAATGAATATGATGGGCTAACCATTGAGGACATTCGCGCATGTGTGCTCTTCGCCAGCCAAGCACTGGCCACACATCCTTTATGCCGCTAGCATCGGAGAAGTCATAGGTGCGATTCTTGGTTGATGAATGCGCCGGGCCAGTTTTGGCGCGTTGGCTTGCCAGCCAGGGCCACACAGTGTTTTCCGTCTAGCAGGAGGCGCGCGGCATGACGGACACGGCCATCATCCACAAATGTTTCGCTGAGGAATGGATACTGATTACAGCAGATAAGGATTTCGGCGGCATGATCTACCGGGATGAATATCCTCATCGCGGAGTCATTTTGTTACGTTTAGAAGACGAGCGCGCCCCTGTTAAAATCTCCGTTATGCAACGTCTCCTTGACCCATACCACGACCGGCTACTAGACCGATAATTGTGGTGACGGAAAATAGAGTTCGCTTCTCCGAACGGTAACACCTGCTCGTTTTACGGCCCGTCCCCTACCCCTTCACCGCGCCTGCCGCCAGCCCAGACACGACGTACCGCTGCGCCAGGATGTAGAGGATCACCACCGGCGTCATGGCGATCAGCGACCCAGCCATCATCGGGCCGACCATGTAGTAGTCGGTACGGTAGAAGTTGCTTAACCCCACCGAGATCATGCGCCGTGATTCATCCTGCGTCAGAATCAGCGCAAAGATGAATTCGTTCCACACGTTATTGAAGATAAAGATCGCCGCCGTCACAATGCCTGGGACCGACAGCGGGATCACGATATGCCACAGCGCGGTCATCCGGTTACACCCGTCGATCAGCGCCGCTTCTTCCATCTCGGCTGAAATGCCGCGCAGATAGCCCATCATCAGCCAGGTGCAGAACGGCACGGCAAAGCTCATATTCGCCAGGATCAGCCCCATATAGGAGTTCTGTAAGCGCATCTTGACGATGATCAGATACATGGGGATGAGCATCAGTGATCCAGGGACGAGATAGACAAACAGCACGCCCCGCGCCATGATCGCCCGGCCCGGAAAACGCAGCCGCGTCAGCGAATACCCGGCCAGCACCGAGATCACCACCACAATGCTGGTGGTCGTCAGCGCCACGATGAGCGTATTACGGATGTAGACCGGAATACGAAAGCTGTAGATGACATCATAGAAATTCGCCAGCGTAGGTTGGCGTGGAATCCAGGTCAATTCTGAATAGATCTCGCGCTCGATCTTAAAGGCCGTAGTCGCCATGAAATAGACCGGAAAGGCGATCATGAACAACAGCACGGCGATCACCAGCACGGCGATCACGCGAAAGACCGATTCGGGAATGCGGTCAACAAGCGTTGTCATGAGGTGGCCTCCTTGTCCATGTAGCTGGCTACACCCAGGACCAGCAGCGCGATGATGGGCAGCATGAGGATCGGCACAGCCGCTCCTTCGCCCAGCCGGAAGTTTTGCAGCGCCAGGTGATAGGTCAAGAGGGGAAAGACTTCAGTCGCGTTGCTCGGCCCGCCGCCGGTCAAGAGCAGCGGGATTTCCAGCGTGTTCATCGTCCAGATGGTGGAGAGCAAGATCACCACCCCCATGACCTGGCGCAGCCCCGGCAATGTGACATACCAGAAACGCCCCATACGCCCGGCCCCGTCCACCTTGGCCGCGTCATAGAGTTCGGCGGAGATGGTCTGCATCCCGGCAAGGAAGGTCAGGGCATAGAACGGATACCCCTTCCAGACCATCACAAACAGCAGGATGGCAATGGCCGACCACGGTTTCGCCAAAAAGGGGATGTTCTCCTCGATCAAGCCCCAACTCATCAAAATCTGGTTGATGACGCCGGTCTGCCCGTCGAAGATCCAACGCCAGACCAGGACGACAATATAGGTGGGCAAGATCCACGGCAACATGAAGACCCCGCGCAGGACGTTGCGCCCGCGGAAGGCCTGGTTGAGCGAGGTTGCCAGGATCAGCCCCACAATGGTCTTGAGAAAGACGGCAGTGATGGTAAAGGCGACGGTGCGCGCGACCATCTGACCGAACTCAGGCCAGCCGAGGATGTAACGGTAGTTTTGCAGCCCCACCCATTCACCCGGCCCTCGCCCGATCATGCGGTCGGTGAAGCTGATACGGATCGCTTCCAGGAATGGGTAGCCGACCATCCCCAGGACGACGATCAAGGCAGGCGCGACGAGCAGCCAGCCCAGCCAGGCTTCAGCGGTGCGGAACGACATGCCCTTGCGTGGGACCGGCCTGGCAACGCTCTTCCCCAACAGAGATTCTTGACTCATGGTTGCTCCTTCACCTATCGCATGGGCAGAGATACGCCTTGCCTCTGCCCATGCGATGTGCGTTGTCCTCCAGGCGCACGCCAAGGCGCAGCACCCTGTTTACAGCCTAGCGTGCGTCAAGTCCCGATCAAGAGAAGTACTTCTCAAACGTCCGCTTGGCGAATTCGTCGGTCTCGGCAATCGCCTCTTCAGGGGTCCAGCCGTCGACCAACACGCGCACCATCATCTTGCCTTCGGGCGAGTTCGAGTCACTGCTGCCCAATTCGGCCATGGCCGCGTTGTCATAGGGGGCCGGATAGCCCGGATAGATGCCGATGTTCGCCGCCAGGTTGAACTGGGCGCGCTTGCCCTCCCACATGGGCAGCGAGTCGTATTCATGCACCACGTTGGTGACAAAGCCCATCTCCAGCCACGGCGCATAGATAGAACTGTCATACAGCCCCTTGATCAGTTCGGTCGCCACATCGGCGTTGGCATCCTTGTTCATGACCACGGTATAGCGCAGGCTGGCGTTGGTGGTGTCACGCATGGCGGACGGTTTGGGAGCCAGACCGGTGGCTTCGGCCAGTTCCGGCTTGTTCTCCTCAGACCAGGTGAAGATAGACGCGGCGTTGATGGCCGTAAGGCACTGCTCTTCCTGGTAGCTGGTGTTGTTGGATGACCAATCCCATGACGCCGCATCGTTCGGGAACAGCCCCATGTCCCAGGCTTCCTTGGCAAAGTTGAGCGCGGCAATCGCCTCCTCCGCCTTCTCGTCCAACAGGATGATGCGCTGGCCTGTTTCATCCCAAATATCCGCGCCCATGTTGCGGAAGAGGTCGCTGCACCAGCCGTCGTGCTGTTCGGGGACAACGCCAAAGCCCCAACCGATCTTCTTGTCACCCTGTTCCTCGGTGTACTGCTGCGCCTGCAAACTGAGATCGCGCAGTTCCTCCCAAGTCCACTGGCCTTCGGGAACGGCCAGCCCGGCCGCCTCGAAGACGTCCTGGCGGAAGTGGAGCATGGGCGTATCGATGGAATAGGGCAAGAAGTGAACCACGCCGTCGCGCGTGACATACTCCGCCAGCCGCGGCAGCCAGCCGCCATGCGCCTCGCCGATCTCGGCAAAGACCTCGGTAAGCGGGGCCAGTGCGCCCGCATCCGCCATGCGCAAAGCGTCGCCCGACCCGGCGAAGAGGGCGTCGGGCAGGGTTCCAGCTTCGATGGCGGGCATGACCTTCCCGGCGATGTCGCTGTCGGAATCGCGCGAGATTTCGATGGTCACGTTGTTGGCCGCCGCCCACTCCTGAATCCCCTGTTCCAGCACGTCATCCGCAGCGGGGGCATAGGTGTTCCACATCCAGAACCGGATCGAGTTGTCCTGGGCTGGCGCGCTGCCTCCGCCCTGAGGAGCCGTGGCGGGCATACACGCCGCCAAAGCAGCGCCAGCAGCCGTCATAGCACTGAGGTGGAGAAAACGGCGGCGGCTTAACGTTTGCGTACTCATTCCTTGGCCTCCTTGTCGTTGATACGTGAGATGGGCAAACAGCAAAACTCAGCAGCAAGCTCAAGCTGTTCAGGCAAACGACTGTCAAACGGAGTGTTGGTGAGTAGCGAAATGCAGACCGATCAGGGGCGTTACCATCGTCGTGGGTAAGGGTTACACCACGTTTGGGGAGCACGCCGCGGCGTCAGATGGGTAGCCGTCCAGCGAATCAATCTGCGGGCATCGGTGGCGACCGCTATCATAGCAGGTTCACAAGGGGTCTGCAACTTGAGATCACAACGCCAGAGAAGGGCGAGACGTGCCGCTTGGCGCTATCGGACGGCATAGATACGAATCTCATTGCCTGGCCCATCAAAGGTCTGGAGACGGGTAAACCGCTCGAAGAGACGGTCATAGTGCGCCACTTCTGTGGGATATCGTTCCGGGTCATGGTAGAAGCGCCCGTACATCCCCCCACTAAAGATCAGATAGTCAAACCCCTGTGCCACATACCACTCCGGCGGATGGTCGATCATGCGCCCGACCCCTTGCACAACATAGCGCGCAGGCTCGACAAACGGCGCATAGGCTTCCAGCGCAATCTTGGACCCCGCGGGCAGATGATCCGTGATCCACACCCGCGCCGTTTCGCGGCTGTCTGCGCCGGTCAGCCGCAGGGTCGCCTCCGCAGTCCGGGCGGCAGGCGCGGCCAGGCTCACCACCGTCAACGTGCCCAACGCCAGCCCTGCCATCGCGCGCGTTGCATCGTGCGGGAGCGCCCGGATGCGCCTCCGCCAGTGGGCTATGAATGACGCTGCCAGCAGGCAGAGAAAGGGGATCAGCGGGAGAAACATCCGGTCATTGCGGACGACCATCAAACTGATCAGCGCAAAATAGGCCAGGGGAAAGACCGCCAGCAGCAGGGTCGCTTTGCTGCGTGTGACCAGCCCGCGCAGCAGTTCCAGCCCGGCCAGAACGGCGATGACGCCCGCGGTGGCCCCCATATAGCGTATGTACCAGTGGAAGGTATCCCCCTCCATCCCGGCGTGGCCTGTGATGTAATGTTCGGCCTCAAAGCGCAGATCGGCCAGGAAGGTGGGAGCATCCAACAGTGCAAAGGGCGTGACGGCAAAAAAACCAACGCCGCAGAGGATCAAGGCCAGGTAGAGCCTGTGATCTCGCAGCCTGCCAGGACGCAGAAAATGCGCCGCCGCCACTGCCAGTACGATCAACGCCCCGTTGTATTTGCTGGAAGCCGCCAGCCCTGCGCACAGCCCCGCTGCCGCATACTGCCATACGCTGCCCTGCCGGTAGACCCAGACCGCGGCCCAAAATGCCGCGACGGTAAAGAACAGCACAAAGACATCCGGCGTGATAAAACGACTGTGCGCCACAGCGGTAGGCGAGACCGCCAGCATCGCCGCGGCCAGCCCGCCCACAAACATCTGGCCGGTGAGGTGCTTGCCAACGGCATAGGTGACGGCCACCGCGCCCACTCCAAAAAGCACACTGACCATACGCCCCAGCACAATTGCGGCAGGCATGGGCGTGTAGGTCACGCCCATCGTCAGGGTGACGGGCGGCATCAGGTCGCTGCGCGCCACAAAGACGCCCATTGCCTTCCCCGCTAGATAATAGGGGAGATAGGCCAGCGCGTTGAGGTAGAAAAACAGGGACGGGTAGTTAAAAAAATGCGGGTTGAGATCGCCGCTCTGGAAGATGGTCTGGCTGATCGCCACATAGGTGGGTTCGTCTGTGTGATAGATGTAGGGCAGATCATAGCGCACCCCCCACATCCGCAGCACCAGCGCGCTGAGAAGGATGAGGCTAACCAGGGATGCCTCGCGCCGGTCAACGCGTTTCATCTGCTTCCCCTTCATGTCGCTTCAGCTTAGCCAGGGGTGACATCAGCGTCAGCGGTTACGGCGCGCCCTCTGGCATTGGCGGCATGGGGAGGGCGCGCCTTTCCTGACGCCCCAGGTAGATCGCCAGCAGGATCAGCGGCGGGACCATCACATAGTTCACGCCCAGCGCGGCCTGCAGCCCCCATAGCTCGGCCAATACCCCCGTCCACAGCGGCGGGATCATCCCTCCCAACGTCAGGGCGACGTTGAGCGTGCCGGTCACGGTCCCTGTCTGTTCTGGGTAGCGCCGTGCGCCATATGCTAACGACGTCGGGAAGAGGCCAGAGAGGCTCAACCCGGTCAGAAAGACGCCCGCCACAGCCAGCAGCGAATGAATCCCCAGCACGACCAGCGGATAGGTGACCGTGATGCCCAACGCAAGCGCCAGCAAGATCACGCCATAGCCAAGCCGTTCGGCATAGACGGCGCACATAAAACGCCCGATCGTCAACGCCACGTAGAAGACCGAGATCGTGGCGACCGAAAAGAAGGCCGAAAAGCCTGCCGCTTCCTGCATAAAGACCGCGATCCACCCCAACAGGCTGTAGGCGACCCCGTTATAGGCAAAGGCGATCAAGAACAGCGCCAAGAACGGCCCCTGACGCAGCATACCCCAATCCAACCGCTGCGCCCCCTCAGCCTGGGTATCCGCCCGCACCGTGCCATAGATCAGATAGGCGGCGATGCCATAGACCAGCCAGATCAACCCCGTACCGCCCAAAGCCCAACGCCAGTCCACCCCCCGCTCGATTACATAGCCGATGATCAACGGAGAAACGGCTGCGCCCGCGCCGTAGACGCCATGCAGCGTGTTGAGCGCCCTGCCGCGCGCCCCACGATTGGCGTCTGCAATCAGCGCATTGATGCCGGTTGCCAGCGATCCCTGCGCCGCGCTGACCAGCACAAAGCCCAGCAGGAAGAGCAGCCACAACCGGGTCACCGCTACCAGGGCCAGCGCGCCCGCAAGCAGCAGCGCCGACAACCAGACCAGGCGGCTGCGACCAATCACATCTGAACCGATGCCCGCCAGCAAGTTGCCCAAGATACCGCCCGCCGACCGTGCCGGAAAGATCACGCCGATCGCGGCCAGGCTCAACCCCGCAGCGGCAAATTCGTCCGTAATCGAAGGCATCACCGAAGGGACTAGCACGGCAGCGGTACCGATGAACAGATAGCCCGTCAGCCCCAGGAGACTCAAACGACGATACAACGGCCTTATCCAATCGTGTTAGCTGGGATACTCTTGGTCGATGGTAACCAGGATCGTCTCGCCCTGGCGCAGAAGAAGGTCAAGCAGCCGGTATGCGTCCCGGTAGATACGCAGCAGAATGGCGAGTTCTAGACCAGTATAGGTCCCGTCTCCTAAACTGACCAAATCCTCCAGGATGGATGTGAAGCGTGTATAGAAAAGGGGGATTTGTTCAGGCAGCGGCGGGTTGAGGATGCCGATCCGGGCCACGTTCTCTCGATAGACGCGGTCATACTCAAAGCGGACGCGGAACGGCATATAAAACGGCTGGCCGCTCTGCTCGATCTGCTCAATGACGTCGGCCATGCGCTTGAGGTAGTTGCGATCCTGGATCAACTCAAGCAGCGCGGTGATCTCGCCTTTGAACGCTAAGGCCAGGTTGCGCGATTCGCGGCGCTGCAGTTGTGCATCGCGAAAGAGGGTTGTGAAAATGCTACCGGCGATGGCGAGCAAACCGCCCAAGAGAACCGCTGCCAGTTGAACCATCGCCTCGGCGTTCATCGTCTATGCCCTCCCGGTTACGGGGGTGTCTGCCACTCCCCGGCCAGCAGCCCCATCACGATCAGGTCGTCGTACTGCCCGTTGCTCCAGACATGGGCGCGCAGCCGCCCCTCCTCACGAAAGCCGCACGCCCGGTAGGCGCGCACCGCGCGCTCGTTGCTTGCGTGAACCTGCAGCCAGACCTTGTGCATATTGTGATGCCGAAAGGCGTAGTCGACAAGTAGCGAAACGCTCTCCCGCCCATAGCCGCGGCCCCAATAGGCCTTGTCGCCAATCGTGATCCCCAACTCGCAGGTATGCGCGGTGGCGTTGACATTGAACAGGCCGCAGTGGCCGATGCACAGCCCGTCCGCTTCGATGGCAAAGTTCATGCCATCGCGCCCGCCACCGCTCACCTGCTGGTCGAACTCGGCCTGCAGCCGTTCCAGGGATTGCGGCAGGGGTGGGTCGCCGCCACCGGCAAGCTCGACCTCCAGGTCGTTGTTGAATGCACACAGCCGCGGCAGATCATCACGCGCCAGCGCACGCAGCCGGACCAACTTGCCCTGCAACATAGGCGATCTCCAGGGTAATTTGGAGGGGAAATCGGTTATTCGATGGCCGCGACTGCCTGATCTGAATGGGCCGGGTGAGCGGCGGGTTGCTTGCGCCGGTAGCGCAGGATCGTGCGGCTAGGCCGGTTGGCCCCCAACCCGGTAACCACACGCGTGTCACGCGTCACCAGGTCCAGGTCGAACTGCTGGAAGATCAGCGCGGTGATCACGGCCATCTCGTTCTTGGCAAAGTTCATGCCGGTGCATTTG
>CAZYQJ010000124.1:0-10501 GCA_964649925.1 uncultured Litorilinea sp. | reverse complement strand
CCCAAACTCTGGCTGGAACTCAAAGACAATTCCACCCTGCCCTGGCACGACGCCAGCCGGGTGATCAGTAATCTGGGCCGCGGGACCACACAGCGGTGGCAGGTCAAGACGCTCTGCACGCAGCGCGGACGTTTCCGGCTGGGGCCGCTTTCCTTGCACAGCGGCGACCCCGTAGGCATCTTCGACGTGGAGCAGCACATCGACTCTACCGGGCAGATCGTCGTCTATCCGCTGGTGGTGGAGTTGAGTTCGTTTGAGCCGTCGATCTCCGACCTCTCCGGCGGCGAGGCGCGCCACCGCCGCACCTATCAGATCACGACAAACGTAGCCGGGGTGCGCGAGTATGTGACCGGCGACAGCCTGAACCGCATCCACTGGCCCTCGACGGCACGCGCCCGCCGGTTGATGGCAAAGGAGTTTGAACTAGACCCCACAGCCGATGTCTGGCTCTATCTCGACCTCTTTAAAGACGTGGAGTCCGCGCTGCCTTGGTCCGAAGCGCCGCCGGAGCCGGGGCTGTTTGCCCTCCATACCTTGCGCCGCAAACAGGCGCGGTATGAACTGCCGCCTAGCACCACCGAGTATGCGGTGACCATTACCGCCAGCCTGGCGCGCTATTTTATCCTGCGCAACCGTGCGGTGGGGATGAGCAGCCGGGGCCGCGCCCGTGAGTTCCTCCAGGCGGATCGTGGGGAGCGGCAGCTCAACAAAATCCTCGAAGCATTGGCTGTCGTCACAGCAGTGGGGAACCTGCCCTTTGCCCATCTGATCGCCACCGATGGCATCCGGCTTAACCGCAACGACACCGTGCTTGCCATCAGCTCCGACCCCAGCCCCGAATGGGGGATTGCGCTCCAGCATCTTCAGCGGCGCGGGGTCAACAGCATTGCGGTGGTGATCGACGGCACGACCTTTGGCAGTGCGGGGAACTATACCTCGCTGCTGGCGGAACTCGACGCCGGGGGCATCCCGGCCTATCGCGTGCAGCGTGGGGATGACCTGGCCGCCGCGCTCAGCCAGTCGGCGCGCATCGGCGAAATCCCCGAATGGATTGCAAGGAGATAGGGGGTTAAAGGATCAGCCGGGCGACGGCTGCGCCCAGGGAGCCGGGCAGGCTTAACACGACGGTGGTCATCACCACGGGCAGCAGGGCCATGCCGTCCACTCGCCCAAAGGTCCACAGGATATATAGGCTGGTCAAAAAGACGCAGACATAGCCGACCACGGTAAAGCGCAGAAACAGGGACCAGAACCCTGTGTCGGGGGCGGCCTGTTCTTGCCCGCGAAACTCCACCTCATAGACGAAGGTATGCAGGATCACCAGCGAGATCAGCATCATCAAGATCGTGTGCCACGGCGTCACGGTATAGGCGATCAGGATCATCTCCTCGGTCGGGGCCACGGTAAAGGCGAGAAAGAGCGCCCCGGCGATCATCAAAAACAACTCCGCCCAGTAGTTGACGCCGGGCGGCGGCTCTGCCGCCTGACTCCCACCACCCAACTGGCTGCGCGCCAGCAGCGCGCCGATACCGCCAGCGATGGCTTGCAGGGCCACTTTGCCGATGAACTCGTCCAGCGACATGTTCGGGGTGATCTGGCCGAGCAGCAGAAGCAGGATCAGCGCGGTGACGACCCCCACTGCATAGCCCACAAACCCGTCGATCACGCTGTCTTGCCAAGCCATGCTGTGGCGAAAGCCCCAGTAGTGCGCCAGCCCGATCAAGAGCATCACGCTCACCGCTGTAAACAGCGCCAACCGGCCGCGGTCCATGTAAAAGCCAAGCCACCACATCTCCATCGTCATCATCAGCGAACTGGAGAAGATGAACGCACCCGCAAAGGCACGCGCCAAGCCAATCCCAAACTCGGCATTGCTAGGTGGGCTCCCCCTGTCCGGCTCATCGCCGGTATGCGGCTTATGTGCGCCGGGTGGAGATGGAGACATCCCTGCCATTGCGTCGGCTCCGGTGACGGGTCGTCATGCGCCTGTATAGGACTGTGTGCGAGGGGCGGTCTGGACGCGTATCGTACCACAGTTCTGGTGGATTGCCACGGGCGAAACGCATCATGTACCTGCACAGCGGCCTAGCTTTGACCGATGCCTATCCAATGCTGTACACTCTAAACCGTCCCAACCTCTGCTGTGCTGTATCGGCCAGCAGACCAGACTCCAAATCGATATCCTGCGTGCTATTCTCTGAACCATCCGTGATCTAAAGGAGGTACACCCTTGCAAGCGTTTGACTACGTGCGCGCGTCAAGTGTGGACGAAGTCGTGTCTCTGTTAGCCCAAAATGGCGACCAGGCGCGCGTCCTCAGCGGCGGCACTGACCTCCTGGTAGCGCTGCGTGAAGGGCGGCGTCAGGCCAAGTTGGTCATCGATGTCAAGACCCTGCCCGAAACGTCTCAGGTGAGCTACTCGCCGGAGGGCGGGTTGGAATTTGGCGCATCCGTTCCCTGCCATCGCTTGTATGAGGATGCCACCGTGGCTGCGGCCTATCCGGGCCTGATGGATGCGGCCCGTTTGATCGGCGGACGCCAGATTCAGGGCCGCGCCAGCATCGGCGGGAACCTCTGCAACGCTTCACCCGCGGCGGATTCGATCCCGGCCTTGATCGCGCATGGGGCGATCTGCGTGGTCGCAGGCCCCAGCGGCAGGCGCGAAGTGCCGGTCGAAGAATTTTGTACTGCGCCGGGCCGCACCCAACTGCAGAACGGCGAGTTCCTGGTTTCAATTCGCCTGCCCGCGCCCAAGCCCGGGTTCGGCGCGGCCTATCTGCGCTTTATCCCGCGCAACGAAATGGATATTGCCGTGGTCGGTGCAGGCGCAGCGGTCACGCTGGACGAAAGCCGCACCCGCTTCGAGTCAGCGCGGCTGGCGTTGGGCGCGGTCGCACCCACCCCGCTCTATATTCCCGCGGCTGGAGATGCGCTGGCCGGTCAGCCGGTCAACGCCGAGACTGTCGAGCGCGCTGCCAAGATTGCCCAAGATGCCGCCCGCCCCATCACCGACATGCGTGGCACGGCGGAATATCGCAAACATCTATCGGCTGTGATGGCGCGGCGCGCGTTGGAGAAAGCCATCGAACGGGCCAAGGCGAGCTGAGCTAGGCCCTCGGCCCTTGCAGATCAGAATTCGGAGAGATAACAAGCATGGCGAACCAAGTACGAGTGACGGCCAAGATCAACGGGCAGGAGACCTCATTTTTGTGCGAACCGCGCCAGAGCGCGCTGGAAGTGCTGCGCGAGACGCTCAACCTGACGGGCTCAAAAGAGGGGTGCAACAACGGCAACTGCGGCGCGTGTAACATCATCCTCAACGGTGTGCTGGTGAACTCCTGCCTGGTCCTGGGCGTTGAGTTGGAGGGCGCAGAGGTCACCACCATCGAAGGCATTGCCCCGGTGAATGGCCTGCACCCGCTGCAAAAGAAATTCCTGGAACACGCCGCGCTGCAGTGCGGCATCTGCACGCCCGGCTTTATTGTGTCGGCCAAGGCCCTGTTGGACCAGAACCCGGACCCGACCGAGGAAGAAGTTCGCCTGTGGCTGGCGGGTAACCTCTGCCGCTGCACCGGCTATGACAAGATCGTGCGCGCCGTACTCGATACGGCGGACAGCCCGGAGATGGAGACCGTTCGCGCACAGTAGGCAGCTATGGAACATGCCGTCTGGATCCCGGCACTGTATCGCGACCTGACCAACGGGCAGGAGACGGTGCAGGTGGCCGGGGAGACTATCGGCGAGGTGATCGCCAACCTAGAAGCAATGTTCCCCGGCATGGCCGACCGGCTGACCGAGGAAGGGCGCGTGCGCCCGCACATCTCGGTGGCAGTCAACGGCGATGTGGTGAGCCGCCGCCTGAACCAACGGCTGGATCAACCCAGCGAGGTCCACTTCGTCCCAGCCATCGGCGGGGGATAACGTACGTTACGCGGATACGAGCAAAGCGCCGGGGCAAGCGTCCTCGGCGCTTTCTGATCGACTGCTGGCTTTCGATCCCGCCTGTGGCGCTGGTACGCCCGCCACGTTGAGTTGTGAACCCAACAGGCCGCGCGCAACCTCCCATAGCGTTGTATGAAATGTACGCTGCCAGCCTATCAGGTGCGGTTTTCTAACCGCCGGTGTCCCCCTCTTTAGCCCACTTTGAGCGGTCGTTGATTTTTGGCCGGGCGCGCCGTGACACGGATCACGGTTCTTTGCCTTGTTCGCGCCGTTTGCACACGGGTGCTATAATGCGGGCCATGTCCATCCATCGATTGCCGCCCGACGTGGCGGCCAAGATCGCTGCCGGTGAGGTCGTCGAGCGGCCCGCCAATGTCGCCAAAGAGTTGGTTGAAAACAGCCTGGACGCAGGCGCAACCGAGATTCGCGTCGAAGTGCGCGAAGGCGGCCAGCGGCTGCTGCGCGTCACCGACAACGGCCACGGCATCCCCAGCGATGAAGCCCCGCTCGCCTTTGAACGTCACGCCACCAGCAAACTCAACGACGCTGAAGACCTCAACCACATCGCTACCTATGGCTTTCGCGGGGAAGCGCTCTACAGCATCGCCGCGGTCAGCCATCTGACCCTGGTCACGCGTCACCGTGAAGAGCCGTTTGGCTACCAGTTGCGGCTGGAAGGCGGCATCGTCCAGAGCCAGGGACGCGCCGGTGCGCCCGTCGGCACGGTGGTCACGGTCGAGCATCTCTTCTACAACATGCCTGCCCGCCAGAAGTTTCTGCGCAAAGCGGCGACCGAAGCAGGCCATATCTCGTCGGTAGTCCAACGCTATGCACTCGCCTACCCCGACCGGCGCTTTAGCCTGGTCATGGATGGCCGCCTGGTCTTTCAGTCCAACGGCAGCGGCGACCTCTTTGACGTGCTAGTCAAGGTCTATGGGCTGGAGAACGCCCGCCAGATGGTTGCCGTCGGCCCGCCTGTGGGCGCAGGTACGGGCACGCCTGACGAGTTTGGGCCGGATGCCGACGTGGACTTTATGGGGCCGGCCGAACTGCCCGATTTACCCGCCGCGGGCCAGGGGGATGCGGCGGGCTATGCACAGGTGCGCGGCTATGCCAGCCTGCCCAGCCTGACGCGCGCCAACCGGTCGTCCATTGACCTCTTTGTCAACCGGCGCTATGTCGAAGACCGCACGATCACCCATGCCGTGGTGCAGGCCTACCATACGCTGCTGCCGGTGGGCCGCTATCCGGTGGCCGTCGTCTTTGTCGAGCTAGACCCCAGCCTGGTGGATGTCAACGTGCATCCCCAAAAGACGCAGGTGCGCTTTGCCGAGGAACGCCGTCTCTACAGCCTGGTGCAAAAAGAGGTGCGCCGCGCCATCGTGCGCCATGCGCCTGTACCCACGCTGGAAGTCGAACGCCCGCCGGTGGCCGATCCCAATGCCTGGGCCGCCAGCAGCGGGTGGGCGGCGCGGCGCGCCGCCCTGCTTCAACCCGGCGAACAACCTGGACTTGACCTATACATCCCAGAGCCTGCGCCGCGGCCACCCGAACCAGATCAGGATGCAGCCACCTGGTCGCGCCCGGCGGATCAGCCCCCTGCCTATGCGCCGCGCCCGCCCGTGCGCACGCCGGAACCGCCGCCCGCTCAACTGCCTCCGCTGCGCGTGGTGGGCCAGGTGGGCGCGCTCTACATCATCGCCGAAGGGCCGGAAGGGCTGTTTCTGATCGACCAGCACGCCGCGCATGAGCGCATCCTCTATGAACGGCTGCTGGCCGAGCGCCACGCCGCCCCCTCTGTGGGGGTGGCGCGCCAGCAGTTGCTCGAACCGCTCACGCTGCATGTCGGCCATGAGGTAACCGGGTGGGTAGCCCACTACCTGCGCGAGTTGGACACGCTGGGCTTTACGGTGGAGCCGTTTGGGGGCGAGACCTTTTTGGTGCGCGCCGTGCCTGCCGTCCTCAGCGGCCAAGACCCGCTGCGCGTGCTGGAGGAGATGGTCACGTCGCTGGCGGCGCAGCGCAACCTGGTGGGCGAAGAGGTGGAGAACCGGCTGGTCAAGATGATCTGCAAGCGTGCCGCCATCAAGGCCGGTCAGTTGCTCAGCCCGCTGGAGATGCAAGAACTGGTGCGCCAGTTGGAACAGTGCCAGTCCCCGCGCACCTGCCCACACGGGCGGCCCACCATGATCCAGCTTTCCGCAGGCGAGTTAGAAAAGGCCTTTGGCCGCATCTGACCCCACATGCCGCATCTGCACGGACAAATCGCAGAGAGCTTTGGCTTGCCTGGACGCTTGTGATATACTCAGTCAGTTGTGACTTTGCGGATGATTTTTGCATGAAATCAGCCAGGAAAACCGAGGAGATAATGTCGTTACGCATTAGCACCGAACCCATGGAAGACCGCCAAATGGCGTTGCGTGTCGAGGTCGACCAGGCGCGGGTCGAGGAAGAACTGCGCAAGGCCGCGCGCAAAGTCGCCGGTCAATACCGCATCCCCGGCTTCCGTCAGGGCAAGGCCCCCTATTCCGTGATTGTGCAGCAGATCGGGCTGCCCGCGCTCTTTAACGAGTTCCTGGAACCGTTGGGCCAGGAGGTCTATACCAAGGCGCTTGAAGAGACCCAGCTCGAACCCTATGCCATCGCATCGCTCGACGTGGACGGGCTGGACCCGCTGACCTATAAGTTCGTCGTCCCGCTGGAGCCTGAGATCGACCTGGGCGACTACCGCAGCCTGCGGGTCGAAGAACCCGAGGTTGAGGTGGACGAGGCCGACGTCGAGGCGCGACTCAAGGAGTATCAAGAGCAGTACGCCGATTGGGGCGAGGTCGACCGGCCTGCCGAGTACGGCGATATGCTGACCCTGGATGTGCGCAGCGTATTGATCGACGAGGAGGGCAATGTGGGCGATGAGCCGACCGTCGTCCTCGACGAGACCGACTGGGACGTAACCCTGGATGAGGAAAACCCACTGGAGCCGCCCGGTCTGGACGAGCAGCTATTGGGGATGCGTCCCGGCGAACAAAAGCAGTTCACGCTCAGTTGGCCTGCTGACAGCCAGAGCATCTACGCCGGGAGGCAGGCCCAGTTCACCGTCACGCTGCACAAGATTCAGGCGAATACCCTGCCTGAACTGGACGACGACTTTGCTCAGATGGTGGGGCCGGACTTCAAAACCCTGGAGGATTTGAGGGACAACATCCGCACCACGTTGCAGGAGAGCCGCAAGTCCCAGGCCGAGAACGAATATCTGGAAAAGGCCCTGGATACGCTGGTGGCGCAAAGCAAGCTTGACTATCCCCCCGTCGTGGTGGAAGACCAACTGGACGTGATGGTCTCTGAGTTCGAGCGGCAGTTGCGCCAGTTCGGGATCGAAAACCTTGACGCCTATCTCAGCCAGGTAGGGCAGACGCGTGAGCAGTACCGTGATTCGCTGCGCGAGCAGGCGGAGATCATTGCCCGGCGCAACCTGGTCATCTCCGAGTTGTACCGCAAGGAAGGCATCGAAGTCACCGACGAGGAGATTGATGAGCGCATCGACGCCATGGTGGGCAGCAGCGCCGGGGAAGGCGAAGAGGAAAACGAGTCGGCGCGTGCCCTGCGCGACATGATGCGCAGCGGTGCAGGCCGTTCCATCCTCGAAAGCCAGATTTTGCAGGACAAAGCGTTGGAGCGACTGTTGGCGATTGTACGCGGGGAAGACCTGCCCGAAATCCCCGCACCGCAGGCGGAAACCACAGAGTCCGAACAAGAGGCCGAAGCCGAGGCGGAGCAGACCGAGATTGAGGCGACCGGGCTGGCCGCGGATGAGATGGACGCGCAGGCAGAATCCCCCGCGCCCGATGCCCCTGCCACGGAAGATGAGGCCGCCAGCACCGACGCCGACGCCTAGGCGGCCAATGCTAACATAACGCAAACGCGACATTGGAGCCTGCTTACTAAGAAATCACAGGTGTACAGGTATTCTGTTGGTATACGCGAGCCGCTTTTTCGTTCGCATGGACACCTGACTGGAGAAATTATAATGATGAACCCGACCAACCTTGTTCCGATGGTCATTGACAACACAGGCCGCGGAGAACGAGCGTATGACATCTACAGCCTGCTGTTGAAGGAACGGATCATCTTTTTGGGGACGCCGATCAGCGATCAGATCGCCAATCTGATCGTGGCGCAGTTGCTCTATCTCAACGGCGACGACCCCAATCAGCCGATCAACATGTACATCAACAGCCCAGGTGGTAGCATCTATGCGGGGCTGGCGATCTATGACACCATGCAGATGATCACGGCCCCGGTCTCGACCTATGCGGTCGGCGTGACGGCCAGCATGGGGACTGTGCTGTTGGCCGCAGGGGCCAAGGGCCGCCGCTATGCGCTGCCCCATGCCACCATCCATATGCACCCGGCCAGCAGCGGCGCACAGGGCTACACCGAGGACATTCGCATCGCCTTCCGAGAGCAGGAGCGTGTCCAGACCCAGCTTTTCCACTTGGTGGGCAAGCACACAGGCCACTCCTGGAAGGAAATCGAAAAGGACTTCGAGCGCGACCGCTACATGAATGCGATTGAGGCCAAGGCCTATGGCCTGGTAGATGATGTATTGGGCGACGTCAGCGATATCGTCCAGATCAAAGATGGCGAGATCATTGTGCCTGAATACGCCACGAACGGCGCAGATACATAAAATCGCGCTGGCTCATTGAATGTAAGGGCGGGACATACGCCTGTGGACGCCATGCGGCCCGGAGCGCATGTCTCGCCTTTTGCTGTAAGTTGTGTGCCTCCTGCCCAACGTGGCCGCTACTGGCGACGGAATAGCGAAAGATAGATCGATGATGACTAACTCCTCCCACCACGACGAGCCGCGTTGTTCCTTCTGCGGTAAGAGCCGCGCTGAGGTTCATCGGCTGATTGAAGGGCCAGGCGACGTGTATATCTGCGACGAGTGTGTCTTGCTGGGCGCAGAAATCCTGGCCGAAGAAGGGCTGACCGCCGCCGCGCAAGCGGCCAAATCGCCTGCCGGAGAGCCGCCGACTATCCTCAGCCCGCGCGAGATCGTGGAGTATCTGGACCAGTATGTGATCGGTCAGGAGCGCGCCAAGAAGGTGCTTTCAGTGGCGGTGTACAACCACTATAAACGCATCTTTGGCCTGCGCGCCGGGGATGACGCCCGGCCCGCGGGCGTGACGCCCGCCGACGATGTCGAACTGACCAAAAGCAATGTCTTGCTGATCGGCCCCACAGGCAGCGGCAAGACGCTGTTGGCCCAGACGCTTGCCCGGCTGCTCAACGTGCCCTTTACCATCGCCGACGCCACCACGCTCACCGAAGCGGGCTATGTGGGCGAGGATGTGGAAACGATCCTGGTGGGGCTGCTGCAAAATGCGGACTGGGATACCGCCCGCGCCGCGCATGGCATCGTCTATATTGACGAGATTGACAAAATCACGCGCAAGAGTGGCGACAACCCCAGTATCACGCGCGACGTCAGCGGGGAAGGTGTCCAGCAAGCCCTGCTCAAGATCATCGAGGGGACAACCGCTAACGTGCCGCCCGGTGCAGGGCGCAAACACCCGCAGCAGGAGTTTATCCAACTCGACACGCGCAACATCCTATTTATCTGCGGCGGAGCCTTTTCCCATTTGGATGAGGTTGTGCGCAAACGCTTGCAGCGCCGCGGCAGCCTCGGCTTTCTCGCAGATGAGGAGGATGCGCTGCTGCGCCCGCAGCGCGACGAGCGCCCGCAGGAGGTCGAACCCGGCCCGCTGCCTGAAGACCTGACCGAGCGCCGCCGCGAACTGCACATCCGCCGCCTGGAAAAAGAGAGCCGCGACGAGAGCTTTTACCTGCGCCAGGTTATGCCCGACGACCTGCTCTCCTACGGGCTGATCCCGGAGTTCATCGGTCGTCTGCCAGTGCTGGTCAGCCTCGAAGGGCTGGACCGCCAAACGTTGGTGCAGATCCTGACCGAACCCAAAAACAGTGTGGTGCGCCAGTTCCAGCGTCTTTTTGCGATGGACAACGTGGCGCTAGAGTTTGAGCCGGATGCGCTGGATGCAGTGGCAACCGAGGCGTTTCTGCGTAAAACCGGGGCGCGCGGGCTGCGCAGCATTGTGGAAGAAGCGCTGCTCGACGTGATGTTTGAGATCCCAGGTCGCGACGACATTGCGCGCTGCGTGGTGACGCGCGACGTCTTTACCCACAACCAATCGCCGCTGCTCTACGGCCATCAGGGGCAGCAGATCCCCCTCGGTCGTGAGTATCGCCCTGCGGCGTGAGAAGGGCAGTGGGCAGTTACTGCCCACTCTCCACATCCCGACTCAACACATCATGGTGCAGCGTTTGCGCCATGGCCGCCGGGGCGACAGGTCCTAACGCAGCGACGACAGGGGCCAGCCCGCCGCGATCCCACCAGCGTACATCTTCAGGAAAGGTGATCTTGTCGGGCCAGGGGCCGCTGATCAAACGCGGCGCAGGCCAGCCGGGCGGCGCGGCCTGTTCTTCCTCCGGCTCGTCAAAAAAGACGGTGGGCGCAGGCCGGGCCTCTCCTGCCCAG
>CAZYQJ010000123.1:0-10549 GCA_964649925.1 uncultured Litorilinea sp. | reverse complement strand
AAGTTAGCGCTGCGCAACCTGCTCAACAAAGCAGAGGGCGCTGCCCCCGAAGATCTCAAGCGGATGCAGAACTATCTGGAGATGGGTTATAACCGCCAAGGGCGGAGCTTGGTCATGTTTAGCTGCGCGGCCAAGGACTACTGGTGGGCCAAGAGCTACATGGTTCCGGTGGACGATGCCGTCTTTGTAGGGCGACGACCCTATGTGCGCCAACTGGCCACCTTGATGGATACCTATGAGCGGTATGGCGTGATCCATGTCGACCAGGAAGGCGCACGCCTCTATTCGTTTCATATGGGTGTGTTGGAAAATGCCGAGGGCCACCTGGGCGAGGAGGTGAAACAGCACAAGGCCGGGGGCTGGTCTGCCCCACGCTATCAACGCCACGAAGCCAACGTCGCCTATCAGAATCTGCAGGAAGCCGCTGAACTGGCCGAAGATTTCTACCGCGCCAATGACACACGGCGTCTGCTGCTGGCTGGGACGGAAAAGAATGTGGCGCGCTTCAGAGACCTGCTGAGCAACCGGCTGCGCTCGATGGTTGTGGGCCGCCTAACCGCCAGCGCCAATGCCACGCCTGCCGAGATCAGCGACAAAGCCCTGAAACTGGCACGCCAGGCCGCCGACGAAGAGGCGCAGGCGTTGGCCGATAAGGTGGTGACAACGGTACATAAGGCCGGAAACGCCGTGGCCGGACTGGCCGAAACCCTCACCGCAGTGCAGGATGGCCGCGCCCAGCATGTAGTCGTGCTAGAAGGTTTTGCCCAACCGGCCTACCGCTTTGTCGACAGCGGGTATATCGTGCTGGACCTAACCGACAACCAAGAACTGGGCAGTGGCCGCATCCAGGAACTGCCCGATGCCGTCGAGAGTGTGCTGCGCCGCGCCATGGCCCAGGGCATTGGCGTGACCATTTTGAATCAACACGCAGGGCTGGAGAAGATCGGCAAAATTGCCGCCCTCACCCGCTATTAGGAGGCTCGGATAGCGATTGCCGCTGGAGACTTTTGCGCCGCCTGAATCGTTTGACCCGGCGCGCCACATGCAGACCCTACAGGCGGGATGCCGCCGTTTGGGCATCCCGCTGACGCCGACCCAGGTGGCGCAATTTGAGGTCTATTACCAGGCGTTGATCGAGACAAACGCCCAGTTCAACTTGACAGCCATCACCGGCTATGAGGAGGTGCAGGTCAAGCACTTCCTGGATTCGCTGGTGGCGCTGCCGCTAATCGCCGAGGAAGTGGGCGACACGATCCCCTTGGCCAGCCCGCGACATTTGGTGGACGTGGGCACGGGCGCGGGCTTTCCCGGCATCCCCCTCAAGATCGCCGCGCCGCGTCTCAAACTCACCTTGATGGATGGGACCGGCAAAAAGATCAGCTTTCTGCGCGAGGTCGTTGCGCGCCTGGGCCTGGTCGGGGTGGAAATCGTCCAGGGGCGCGCCGAAGAACTGGGGCGCACCCCCAGCCACCGTGGTCAGTATGACCTGGTAACGGCGCGCGCCGTGGCCCCACTCAACACACTCGCCGAGTATCTGCTGCCGATGGCACGGCGTGAGGGGCTGGCCGTTGTCTATAAAGGGTCCGGCGCGCCTCAAGAGTTTATCGAGGCGCGCAAAGCGTTGGAGATACTCGGCGGCGAAACCGTCCGGCTGGCCCCTGTTCAGGTGCCCTTTCTCGATGAACAACGCTTTGTCATCTTGATCAAGAAAGTTGGGCCAACACCCGAACGGTATCCACGCGGGCAGGGGCTGCCGCGCAAAAAGCCGTTGGGCTGAAGGTGACGGCGCGCCCGTCTATTCGAGGCAGCCCTTCTCCAGATAGAAGGTCATGTGCTGAATCTGAACGACCGGGTCGATGTATTCTACCCGCATCTCTTTGGGGAGGGTCAAGGTGATCGGTGCATAGCACAGGATGCTCTTGATGCCCGCCTCGATCAACTGATTGGCGACCGCTTGGGCGGCCTCCGCCGGTACAGCGAGGATCGCGATCTGGCAGTTGTGCTCGGCAATGCTGGCGGAGAGCTTTTGAATGGGTTCCACGACGAGCGATTCTCCCACACGCTGCCCGATCTTTTGCGGGTCGTTGTCAAAGAGCGCCACAATGCGGAACCCGCGGTTTTCGAACCCGTTGTAGGAAGCCAGCGCATGACCTAGATAGCCCGCGCCTACCAATACCACCGGCCAGATACAGTCAACCTTGAGGATCTTTTCCAGCTGCTTGCAAAGATAGGCGACGTTATAGCCTGTTCCCTGTTTGCCAAACTCGCCAAAGTGGCTCAGGTCCTTACGAATTTGGGCCGAGCTAATTCCCAGACGCTCCCCCAATTCTTGGCTTGAGGCGACTTCATAGCCCTCGGTAGCCAACAGT
Source organism: uncultured Litorilinea sp. (assembly GCA_964649925.1). Classification (GTDB taxonomy): domain Bacteria; phylum Chloroflexota; class Anaerolineae; order Caldilineales; family Caldilineaceae; genus QEUY01. The sequence goes on along the minus strand of CAZYQJ010000123.1, from coordinate 8,180 downwards.
TTGAGAGTGCGTAGATAGACCGGCAGCCGCCCGATGACGATGTCGGGGATGCTGTCTTTGTGTAAAGCGGTTGCCTCTGCTACGGTATTGTTTGAGATTGTCCTTGAGTCCATACGTTGGAATGAATCGCTGCAAGCGGAAACGGTACGGGAGTATCGACTAGATAGTTCCGAGGTCGCACAGGGCAACCCACCGGCATCGACAGGTTACCCCCAGATCAAGACAGTTCAATTTTAACATAACCTGATTTGTAACGCTAGTCACAAATACAATTTTGCATCAGTTTCGGCCTGGCTGCGCCATTTTGGGTGAATCCAACAGACAGATCTTGTCGTCATCACCAATACTACATCATCTATACAGCATCATGTGCCAACAGCATCGTTGCCAATGCTGCATCACGAACCTGTGATTACAATTCTACATGATGGAAATTGCATTTCGGTCCTGCACCCTGATTCAACGTACATGACGAAGGATTTCCGCCACCGTCAGGGAAACGGATGCACGTAGCTAGCGACTACTATCGTTCATTTAGGGTTGAAAAAGATGAAACAATCCACGACCAAGCGCATCTCGACCGGCCTGTTGATTGCGTTCCTGATGTCCGGTGCATTTCTCGCAGGGACGGTGACGGGCTTCCAGGCACGAACCGTCTATGCCCAAGAAGCGCCATCCCCCAGCGAATTCGGTGTCTTTTGGGAAGCCTGGGGCCTGGTCCTCGAATACTTTGTCGACCAGGAGAGTATTGACTTTCGGACGATGACCTATGGCGCGATCCAGGGGATGCTGGATTCGCTTGGCGATGAGAACCACACGGTCTTCTTCCCGCCGGAAGTAGCGCGCCAGCAGGCAAGTGCGCTTGAAGGATCGTTCGAGGGCATTGGCGCGTACGTCTCGTCCGAGGAAGGCCAGTTTGTGATCGTCGCCCCAATCCACGGTTCACCGGCAGAGGAGGCGGGCCTGTTGGCCGGGGATGTCGTCCTGGCTGTGGACGGTATTGACATCGGCGGCATGGAGGAGTGGCAGGTCATTGAGTTGATCCGCGGCCCGGCGGGCAGCACGGTCACCCTGACCATCTTGCACCCAGACGAAAACAAGACCGTGGACATTGCCATTCAGCGCGGCAGGATCGAGATCGAAAGCGTGCTTTGGGCGCGCATCCCTGGAACAGACTTGGTCCATCTCCAAATAACCCAGTTTTCGGGCGATACCAGCCGTGAACTGCGGACGGCCCTGCGAGCCATCCAGAAAGAGACGGCGCAAGGCCGCCCAGTGGCCGGGATCCTGCTGGATCTGCGCAACAACCCTGGCGGCTATCTACAGGAGGCCTTGCGCGTTGCCAGCGAATTCCTCCCCGAAGGCGAGGTGGTGCTGCATGAAAAGGACGCTAAGGATCAGGTGACCACCTACCGGGCTCAGGGGGACGGGTTGGCACGCGACATCCCGCTGGTGGTCTTGATCAATCAAGGGTCGGCCAGCGCGGCCGAGATCGTGGCAGGGGCGTTGCAAGAAAACGGCCGCGCCAAATTGGTCGGGATGTCTACGGTAGGCACAGGAACCGTGCTGCGTCCGTTTATGCTGAGTGACGGGTCGGTCTTGCGCCTGGGTGTCACCAACTGGCTGACGCCGGAATACAACTTGATCAAAGGCCAGGGCGTCCAGCCAGATACAGTGATCGAGCAGGAAACCTCGGTGGAAATGATCAGCCAGGTGCTCTTGGAGGAGATGAGCGACCGCGACGTGCGGCTGCATGAGGATCGCCAGTTCCAGGCTGGGCTGCTGCTGTTGCGTGTTGCCAGCCAGAATGGCCGCCAGGTAACCGCCCCTAGCCTACCGGGCCAGCGGTAGGCGATCCGACCGCAGATCACGATATAGCCCGTGGCTGTAGATATAGTCCTCCACGGGCTTAGGCACTTGATGGCGAATCGGTTCGCCAGCGCGCACGCGTGCGCGCAGCACATGGCTGGCGATCTCCAATTCCGGCATGTCGAGGATGATCACATGGTCCCGCAGGCCGGGGAGAGCCGCCTCCAACTCGTCCCAGTCCAGCGTCACGTCATGGCGGCTCAACGCCACGAGGAGGCAGTTTTTCACCAGCCAAGCCGCTTCGTGCCAGGTAGGCAGGTCGCGCAGGCTGTCCATCCCCATCAGAAAGTATAGTTCGACGTCCGCGCCCACTTGCCGCCGCAGGATACGCACCATGTCAGAGGTGTAGTGGGGGCCGGGCCGGTCGGCGTCCACGCGGCTGACCGTGATATAGTCGATGTCGGCGGTTGCCAGCTCGCACATGCGCAGGCGGTCTTCCACCGGCGAAAGGTCCACACCCTGCTTGTGGGGCGGGTCGCCTGCAGGGATGATATAGACACAATCCAGTTTCAGTTGAAACCAGGCTTCTTCAGCCAGGATCAGATGGCCGATGTGGATGGGGTCAAAGGTGCCGCCAAAGATGCCGATTCGGCGGCAGGATGGCGCTTGGCTGGGGGATGCAGGGCGAGAGGATTGCTGGGGAGGTGCAGCCGGGTCGCTCACAGCCAAATCTCTTTTCTAGTCATCTGTTTGTTGTCTGCAAATCAGGTGTCAAAGGCGTTGTCGAAGCCCCAGACCAGTTCGATATCGCCGATCTGAACGGTGTCCCCTTCGACGACTCCGGCCTCCAGCAGGGCGTCCGTAATGCCCAGGGCGCGCAGGATGCGTTGGAAACGCATGGCGGCTTCATAATAATCCCAATTGGTCATCTGCGCCGCGCGCTCAATGGCAATCCCCTCCACACGCCATTCACCCTCATCCAGTTTGTGGACCGTAAATGCCTTCTCGTCGACGCTGTCTTCCCACGCCACCGCCTCTTCGACGGGCGTTTCTGCCTCTACCGGCGGGAGTTCGTCCAGCATGGCCTGCACGCGATAGATCAATTCTTGGACCTGTTCTCCGGTCACCGCACTGATGGCGAGATGGGGCAGGTCACGGCGCGCCATCTCAGCTTGGACGGCAGGCCACTTTTCGCGCGCATGGGGCAAATCCATTTTGTTCAACACGACGATTTGCGGGCGATCCACCAACGCTGGGTTGAAAAGGGCCAGTTCCTGGTTGATGGCCTCAAAGTCGCCCAGCGGGTCGGGGCTGTCGCCGTTGAGCAGGTGGATCAACAGGCGGGTGCGCTCGACGTGGCGCAAAAAGTCCAGGCCCAGCCCCACGCCTTCATGCGCGCCTTCCAACAGGCCGGGGATATCGACCAGCACGATCTGGCGGTGATTGACCTCCGCCACGCCCAGGCTTGGCTCCACCGTGGTGAAGGGGTAGTCGGCGATCTTGGGGGTGGCCGCGCTGACCACGCTGAGCAGGGTGGACTTTCCGGCGTTGGGCACGCCGATGATGCCGACATCCGCCACCAGTTTCAACTCAAGGGCCAGCCAACGTTCTTCGCCCGCTTCGCCATTTTCGGCCAGCCGTGGAGCCTTGTTGCGCGCGCTTTTGAAGGCAGCATTGCCACGCCCGCCGCGGCCACCGTGGGCGACCAGCAATGTTTGGCCGGGGCTTGACAGGTCGCCCAGCAGTTCGCCTGTCTCCGCGTCACGCACCAGCGTGCCGGGAGGCACAGGGATGTGCAGGTCTGCGCCGTTGGCGCCGGTCTTGTTGGAGCCACCGCCATGTGTGCCCCGTTCGGCGCGGTGGTGAATCTGTTGCTGGTAGACAGAAAGGGTATTGAGCGACGGGTCGACCACCAGATAAACGTGGCCGCCGCGCCCGCCATTCCCGCCCGCGGGTCCGCCGCGGGGGGCAAACTTCTCGCGCCGGAAGGCGACAACCCCGTTGCCGCCATCCCCGGCTTTGACATAGATGCGTGCCTGGTCAAAAAACATTGCCCTATTGTAGTGCTTGCTGCCCTGGGGATCAAACCGCGGGCAGCGGCGATGACCCTGACGATTTGACAGAATCACGCTGCCTGGTTGACAGTGCGTCGGGCGCGAGTATAATGAGCGAACGGAATTGGACAGAAACGGTCTTGGTATGCAGGGATTTGACAACCGGCAAGGCGGCGATGTGGACCAGAAGGCAACCCTGCCGCGTACCAGACAGTGGGGGATGGCCCTTGGGGCCGTCGGTCTGGTCGCCGTCATGATCATAGCCGGTCCCTACGTTTGGGAGACAATTCAGAACCCTGCTCAAATCGAAGCGTGGGTAGCCGGGTTGGGGTGGCTTGGTCCGGTAGCATTGATTGCACTCAATGCGCTTCAGATCGTAGTCGCTCCCGTCCCCGGTTATGTCGTCCAGGTGGCAGCCGGGTTTTTGTATGGGGCGCTGTGGGGGGGCGTCTGGGGGTCGTTAGGGCTGTTGACAGGCTCGACCCTGGCGTTTTGGCTGGCACGTATCTATGGCCGCCCGCTGGCCGAACAGATGATCGGTCGTAACCGGTTGGCCCAATGGGAGAAGGTAACTTACAGTACCAACACCCTGGTTTGGTCTATTTTATTGCTTGGGCCAACGGGGGACGTGCCCTATTATCTGGCGGGGCTTTCGAGAGTCTCGTTTGTCAAAGTGCTATGTATAACGGCTATCTTGCGGATTCCGAGCGTATTTGTCGCCGCGGCGGCAGGCGCGGGGGTGATGTTCTTGACCTGGTGGCAGTTGGCTTTGGTCTTTGCCGTTGTCACCGGCATCCTGCTACTCTTTTGGCGTTATCATAACCAGTTTCTCCATTGGTCAGACCGCAAGCTGCAGCGGCAACTTGAGCGGGATCTGACCGAAGAGAGTCGCTAATCTTTTGCCGATCTCTTTCCATCTGTTCCCATAGACGAAACGAGCTGATGAATACGAAGAACCAAGCGTCTATGCAGGCGCGCATTGACGCTGATCTACATACAGCAATGCGATCCCAGGATACCGTCTCCAAACTGGCCTTGCGCGCAGTCAAAACAGCCCTGACCGAGGCCAGCAAGGCGGGAGAAGCGCATGAACTCGACGATAGCCAGGTGGTGGCCGTGATCCAGCGCGAGGCGAAGCGGCGGCGTGAGGCCGCTGCCGAATACCGGCGCATGGGGGCCACGACCCAGGCGGCCCAGGAAGAAGCCGAACTCGCCGTGCTCGAACGTTACCTGCCGCGCCCTATGGACGAAGCGGAAGTTGAAACGCTGGCGCGCCAGGTGATCGCCGAGACCGGCGCAGCGTCGGCACGCGACCTGGGTAAAGTGATGCCGGTGATGATGGGCCGGGTGGCCGGTAGGGCCGATGGCAAGCTGGTCAGCCAGGTCGTGCGCCGGTTGTTGGGCGGCTAACTTGCCGCCGCGGATATAGAAACAAACTAGGTGTAATCATGATCTCTAAGCTCCAGGGGCAGACGATACACTGGATTGACCTGCTGATCATTGGCGGGTTAAGCGCGTCGATCGTCATCCTGTTGGTGGGGCTGCTCTCCTGGCAAAGCCCGTTTGGCAGCCAGATTCAACTGGAGATCGGCGAAGTTGCCCCGTATGATGTGGTCGCACCACGCCAAATCACGTATGAAAGCGAGGTGTTGACCGAACGCGCCCGCGAACGCGCGGCGCAGAGCGTGCCCGACCAATTTGACAGCCCGGACAGCCGTGTACGCCGTCAACAGGTCGAACGGGCGCGCCAGATTCTCGAATATATTACGATTGTGCGGGGCGATGAGTATGCCACGCCATCCGTGCAGATCGACAACTTAATGGCGATTGCCGACCTCAACCTAACTTCGGAAGCCGCCCAACAAGTGCTGAACCTCTCCGACGAGGAATGGTCGCTGGTGACTACCGAAGCCCCGGTCACGCTCGACCGCGTCATGCGTGACGAAATCCGGGAGAGCGGGCTGAGTACCGCGCGACGCCGCGTGTCGTCCCAGATTATGACCGACATGAGCGAGGCGGCGGCGGCTGTGCTGGTGGAGTTGGTGCGGCCATTGGTGCGCCCAAACAGTGTCTTGAATCAAGAACGCACCGATGAACTGCGCGAACAAGCGCGCAACGAAGTGGCTGTCCAGACGGTCAGCCTGGAGCGCAACGAGGTGATCGTGCGCGCCGGGGACATTGCGACCGTGGAAGATGTCGAGGCGTTGACCCAAATCGGGCTGATCCAGGATGAATGGAATTGGTGGGTCACTGTTCGCAGCCTGCTCTTTGCACTGGCAGTCGTGGCTGTCACCGGCGCTACGATCTACCGGCTGCGCCCACGCACGATCCGCAACCTGCAGGAGTTCAGCCTGCTGGTGGTGGTGACAAGCCTCTGGCTGCTGGCCGCGCGGCTGATGATCGTCCCCCACGACTGGCTGCCCTATCTCTATCCGCTGGCTGCGCTGGGGATGCTGGTGGCCGTGCTGTTGGATATGCGTGTGGCTGTGGTGGTGAGCCTGGCCTTTGCCCTGGTCGCCAGCTATGTCGCGCCCAACAATGCGCCGCTGGTGGCGTATCTGGCGTTGGGCAGCCTGGTTGGCGCGATCTTCTTGGGTCGGGCCGAGCGGCTGACCGCTTTTCTGTGGGCAGGCCTGGCAGTGGCGCTGACCAACTGGGTGGTCATGTCGGCCTTTCGTATGCCCTATGACGATGTGCTGCCCTCCCGGCTGATGCAACTGCATCTGGTCCTCTTTCTCAACGGCGGGCTGTCGGCCAGCGTGGCGTTGATCGGTTATCTGGTGCTGGGCAACATCTTTGGCATTACCACCAGCCTGCAGTTGACCGAACTCAGCCGCCCCACCCATCCGCTGCTGCGCCAGTTGCTACTCAAGGCATCGGGGACCTATCACCACACGATTGTGGTCAGCAATTTGGCCGAACGCGCCGCAGCTGCCATTGGCGCGGATGCCTTCCTGACGCGTGTCGGCGCGTACTATCACGACATCGGCAAGACCGTGCGCCCTTATTTCTTTACGGAAAACATTGTCGAGGGCAATTCGCCGCATGATAAACTGGACCCGCTGACCAGTTCACAGATCATCATCAGCCATATCAGCGATGGCGTCGCTCTGGCGAACAAGTATCACCTGCCCGCGCGCATCCAGGATTTCATCCGCGAGCATCACGGGCGCACGCTGGTCAAGTACTTCTATCTGCAGGCTCAACGCGAGGCAGAGGAAGGCACACTCGTAGACGAGGCCGATTTCCGCTATCCAGGCCCCAGCCCACGCAGCAAAGAAACGGCGATCCTCTTCCTGGCGGATACGTGCGAGGCTGCGGTACGGTCGGTGCGCCCGGCCACGCGCGAAGATATGGAAGCGCTGGTCAACCGGTTGGTGGACGAACGGGTGGCGGATGGTGAACTGAACGACTGTAACCTCACCTTCCGTGAGCTACAGATCATCAAAGAGGTCTTTCTACAGGTCTTGCAGGGGGTCCACCACCCGCGCATCCAATACCCAGACGGCGTCACGCCCAAGGTCCAGGTTGGGAAAACCCAAGCCAATCAGGCAGGTGACAGGCGCAACGGGGCGGATGTGCCTGTACCTGGCGGCGTCGAGGAACCTGCAGGCATCTAGCACCCTCACTGGCAAACTCTATGACTACCCCACCCACCGACCTTTACCGTGTGGAATTTGATGTCGACGATGCCTATGCCGCCGCGGTCAACACCGAAACGCTGGCCGCGGCGGTGCGCGCTACGCTGCGCCACCAGGGTGTGACTTCGGGCGAAGTCACGATTGTGGTGACGAGCGATGAGGAAGTGCGCCAGATCAACCGGGCGTATCGAGGCATCGACGCGCCCACCGATGTGCTGAGTTTTGCCGCCCAAGAAGAGGCCGAAGCGGGGTCTCCGCCGCTGGCGCTGCCCCCCGAACTGGCGGCTGAGTTGGCGGAATATCTGGGCGACATTGTAATCGCCTACCCGTATGCAGAACGCCAGGCCGCCCATTACGGCATTTCGATAACCTCAGAGTTGCGCCTGCTCACCATCCACGGTACGCTGCACTTGCTGGGCCTAGACCATGACACACCCGACGCCGAAGCGGCGATGTGGGCCGCGCAAGAGGCCATACTGGCCGAGTTCGGCGATCAAGGACTTTCTATACGCCATACCCATGAATGAACCATTTGTCTCCAAGATGACCCCTCCGGTTGCGCCCGCGGCCCCGGCGACTGTGTCCGGGCCCAGAGAAGAGCCGGTGTTGTTGAACTTTCGCAACGGCTCCTCCTTTCTCGGGGGACGCTGGCAGAGCCTGCGCGCCGCGCTGACGG
>CAZYQJ010000122.1:0-10612 GCA_964649925.1 uncultured Litorilinea sp. | reverse complement strand
CGCTCAAGGCAGGCAACCCCAGCATTTGGGTGCGGCCTGAAGGCGACGGGCTGACGGTGGAGGTGCATACGCTGCTCCCCGGCGAAGAACAGATCGTCGCCGACGCGCTGCATGATCAGCTGGCCGGGTGACCCCTGTTAGCCGCCGAACCCCTGTTCAAAATCGATCTCGGTTGCCCATTCGGGGTGATCGATCAGCGGGTTGCGGTTGCCCTGCACGGCGGCGATGGCGGCGTTGCGGTGCAACTCATAATGTGTGACCGGTTCGGCCTGATGCCAGTCAAGCAGGATGGGCAGCCGCTCACGCGCCAGTTCGCGCCGCCCATTGCCGATCAGCCGCGGGTAGCGCAGCACGAAGTAGAGCGTGGCGCGTGCCACCACACCTTTGCCTGCGACCGGTTCAAACTTGGTAGATGCACTGTCGCGGCGTCCACACGCGCTGCGAAACGCTTCTTCCTCCGGCGGGAACTGGTAATACGGGATGTTGGATCGAAAGCTGTTGCAGTTGGCTTCACAGGCAAAAAGATGGTGCAGATCTTCACGCATCGGGGATCGTTTGTCAAACCACGACTGCGGCACGACATGTTCACAGTTAAAAGGCGACTGCGCCTCTAGCAGGTTGATCCGCGCCTCTAGCGCCTCCAGCGAGCGTTCGGTCATCGCCAACTCGCGCACCTGCGCCGCCAGCCGGGCGGAGATCGTCAAATCCTCGCGGATAAATGTCTCCGGATCAAACGCAATCCCCGAATAGATGCTGTGCAGCCGCCGCTGCCCATCTTCCTCACGCAGATCCACCCAAGGGTAAAGATGATCCAGCCGCGCCGCTTGATAGGAAAGCTGCGTGGTGTGGGTGTCGCGCAGGAGGGCATGAAGCTGTTGAAAGCGTTTCGCGGGCGAAAGGGAGGGGGACAACGCTGCATAGTAGCGGTCGCGGGCAGCCTGATCAGCGGCTTCGTCATAGTAGGGCCGCTGGGCGGCATCGCGGACTGCGGCAAGGGCGCGCGCTAGGTCGTCGGACGAGGGTTCCACGGTGACCTGAGGCGCGACCGGGGTGATCGGCGTGGTGGCCGCAGCGGGCATGGCGGTGAGTGGGCGCGGTGCGGCTTCACCCAGGCTGACGCGGATCTGGATCGGGATCGTCCAGGTGGTGCTGCCGTCTGCTGCCACCGGTCCGGACGGGGAGATCGCAGCGGGCGCTGTCGTGGTCGCCGCAGGGGATGCGCTAAGCGATTCTTCCAACAGCGGGCGCGGCGTGAAGGCGGCGCGGTAGAGGGCCACCTGATCCGGGGTCATGGTGGCGACGCGCTGTTCCAGGTCGGCCACAACGCGGCTGATGCGCGCCCCTTCGTTGGCGATCCAAGAGATCTGGTCTATCGTGTCGGGACGGCTGTCCCAGGGCATCCCCGACAGCAGCAGGATGCGCCCCTGGTCGTCGCGCTGAGGCACACCCGCATGATGCAGCGCAAAGAGTTCCCACTGGTCGTTAAAGACCGGCGACCCTGATGACCCTTGGTGGGTGTCGGAGATGTAGTGGAGGAAGTCATCCATGAGCGCGGTGATCGTGTTCTGGCGCAGGGCAAGTTGTTGTGGTTCGCCCTGAGGATGCTGGAGGATGTTGGCGCGCTCGCCCACCAGGATTTTGCCCTGTTCGGGCAGCAGCGGGTTCCAGCCGCGTGACGCCAGCGGCACCCCCTCGGCGTTGACGGCCTGGACTGCAACCAGGGTGTAATCCAGGTGGGGGTTGGTGACGAAAAACGCCTCAGGTTCCAGGTCGAAGACGATAGGCGTCGCTATGCGCCCATCAGGCTGCACATAATAGTTGAACTCGACAATGCTGGGCGCGGCTTCTTCATAGGTGGCCATCACATGGTTGTTGGTCATGAGCAGGCGCGGGGAGACCAGAAACCCGGTTCCCCAATGGAGGGGAAGCCCGCCGGGGGATCGCACGGTGATGCGGCCAATCGAACGGGAGACCTGCGCGCCCTGGAGCAGAAAGGACGCGCCCAGCAGGTCATTTTGAGCAATGATCCGTTCATAGAGCGCAAGGATGGGCGCACGCGACGAGGCTGAGATATCGCGCGCCATCTCTGCGCCCACTTCGGCCTGCATGCCCAGCCGTTGCGCGCGCTCGACAACCCGCTGCGGGGTGTCGGGCATGTCGGCGACGGCTTCCAGCGCGCCTGGGCTGATGAGACCTCGGGACCGGGGCTGCGCTTGGTAACGCTGCTCGGCAGCATGCATCTGTTGCTGCAAACGCTCGACATTCACAATTGGTACTCCTTCTGAGGTGGGGGCCAGCCGGGCACATGACCAGTGAAACAGAGAGGCGGTGAGGCGAGGACAGGCGGCAGCCACAGATTTGGATAGATGGCGACGCAAGGCGCGAACTTATATTCTATTAAACGAAGACGGGGTTGTTTTTTCGCCGTAACGGTGAGTTTTAGGGTGGAACACGCCGTGTTCTGAAATTGCCCCTTGCAATTTTAGAACAAATGTGCTAATCTTCGGTTGTATCACCGGCAGTTCCCCCGCCACCTATCCGGTCGGTCTAGGGGGATCTGCTTTGTCAGGTGGCCGAGCGGAGAGTTATGGACGCGTGTAAAACCATATTAGTGCAGAGCGAGGTCGCTCCGAGCGACATCGTGCGCTGGTTGCACGCATGGGCTGAGGGGTTACCTCCCCCACGTTGCGAGGCGAGTTGGATTCTTGGACCGCGTGACTATGGACAGAAAGCGGGTGCGCCACTTGTCTATGAACCGGCGCCGTATGAAACGCTGGCGTTGTATGCTATGCCAGCCGGTGACCCGTTTAGTCCTGGGGAGATAGCCTTTTCGATCACGATTTCGCCCCTCCGCCAGCGTTGCGTTTGCCTGGAACTGCGGCGCTGGCCTCCTCTTCCGGTGGCGTTGGAGACCGTGGTGGACCATATGGGAAGCTACTTTTCGGGCATGTCCATCACCGTCTCCAGCGCTGCTCCCCTCCGCACGAAGCGCGGCGCGCCGCCGCTGGTCTGCAATGTCTGGCTAGAACGCCAGTTGGAAGCCTATTCACCCCATACCAGCCTGCGCCCGCTCTATATGCACTGGCTGGAGCAGTATCGAGCGGTGCGCGGGAACTATCCCGCCGCACCTGCACGCAGCTTTCGGGCTGCGGTGGCGGGCTGCCGCCAGCGGATGCAGGCGCGGCGGTGATGCCGCTGCCGGTTTAGTGGGTGTGCGTCTCTTCGTGTTCGGCGTCGTCTTCCGCCCCGTGTTGTTCGTCATGCCCCTCTGCATGATCCCCTGCCGCTTCGGAGTCATGTTCGGGATCGTGTTCAGCATCGTGCTGCATGGCGGGCATCTCCCCCATGCCCTCGATCTCCATCACGGGCACATCCAAGACCTGATCCCCTGCCTGGGCAAAGGTGAGTGTTAGCTCGACCGTATCGCCCACCTCCAGCGGTTCGTCCAGCCCGATCAGCATCACATGTTTGCCGCCGGGCATCAACTCCAGCGTGCCGCCAGGGGGGATGGTAAAGCCTTCGGGTTGGTGTACCATGCGCATGACGCCGTTGTCGTCCACGGTCTCATGCAGTTCGACGGCCTCCGCCGCCGGGCTGCTCGCCGCCACCAACTGTTCCTCGGCGTCTGTGCCGTTGGTCACGGTGAAATAGATCGCGCCCGTGCCGCCCGCCAGCGGCGCAGGCCGCGCCCGCACGTTGGCGACTTCCAGTTCGCCGCTGGGCGATGATCCTTCGGGGGAACCTTCAATGGTCACCGCCTCACTGGTCACCTGGGCGTCAATATCGCGGGTGATGACGGTGCCGTCCTCCTGCTCGACCCGCACCGTGAGGATCCAGTCGCCCAACATAGTAAAGCCAAAGGGCAGCGTGTACACCCCATCGGCTGCGCCGTCAGCGTCGTCACGCACCCCTTCGGTCGTCACCGGGACCATCCCGGCGTGGTTCATGTTGCCCTCAACGCTGACGAGCGCGCCGGTTACCGGGTCGCCGCTGTTGTCGGCCACGCGCACGGTCATGCGTTCGGCGTCTCGAGCGTAATCCAGCGAGATCTGCAAACCGCTGTCGTCGGCGGCAGGGGCAGGTGTAGCACAGGCCGCCAACAGCCATACAAAGAAGAGCAAGGCGGGCAGCCAGGCCGCGCCCCTTCGATTCTGGTTCATGGAAATCCCTTTCTGTTTCCACCTGGTCAATGCCAAAACATCTGCGATGGTGTGTGGCGTTGTTCTGTGTAAGCGTGGCGGCGGCGTAGGGACATCCAGATCAGCCGAGCGGGTGGGGTAGGCGTGCCACAGCCGCGCGCCGCGGCGCACCGGCCAGCGCGGCGCACCGGCTGTTAGGGCAGCCAGGATCAAAAACGGCATTAGCGAGGTAGCAGGCCGCGCGGCCCCCGTCGGCATCGCTTCCTCGGCATGTCCATCATGCGCCGGTGCGCTGTGATGCGCATCCTCACCCACAACCGGGCGGGCGGGTGGTTCGGCAAAGACGAGGTGGGGGCCGCCGTGGGCATGGGCCGGGTCTGCCCACGCACCCCAGCAGACAAAGGGCAGCCATAGCCCCAACAGGATCGCATAGCCGATCAGCACCGTCCGGCGTAGCCGGGAGATCCATCTTATCGGTTGATGTGGGGTTCCGCTACCCTGTGCCATGATGGGCTGATCTTAGCACAAGCCCTCAGAGGGAGCGAAAACGCGGCGTTGTGTCCCCTGCCACCCTACAGTACAATCGAAGCAAAGAGGCTGTATCGACCGCGCGCCCGAATCGCAAGGCGCGCGCACAGGCCTGCTGGAGTTTGCCATGACCCGTCCCTTGTCCCTGCCGCACAACTTTGACCCCGGTGCGGCGCTGCCCGCCAAGACGACCGAATACGGCACATTTCATGAAGTGCGCGCCGGGGCCGCGCTGGCCGCGCAACTGGTCGCCAACGGCACAGCAGAAGATATCGAGTTGGCGCATGTCGTGTTGGAGGCGGTACTACGCTGCCAGGAACGCGACCCGCGCGACCCGCACATGGGCGCGTTCCGCTGGATGGCCGAGGACACCTGGATCGAAGACCTAAACGCCGTGACCTTTGTGCTGCGATCCTTGATCCCGATGATGATCCGCCACGGCGACCGGCTGCGCCCGCCGCTGCATGGCCGCCTGATGGAAGCCATTCGCCTGGGCCTGGACGAGATCGCACGGCTGGACGTATTGGCGGCCTATACCAATATCACTGCGCTGGACATCCTCAACACCTGCTTGGGGGGTGAACTGCTGCATGACCCCGTGCTGCTGGCGCGCGGGCGCGCCAAGTTGGCGACCTGGCTAGAGTTTACCAATCAATCCGGCCATCCCCACGAATTCAACAGCCCCACCTACCTCCCGGTCACGATGCGCGCCCTGGGGCTGCTCGCCAAATTGACGCAAGACCCCACCACGCGCAGCCGCGCCCAGGCCATGCTGGCGCGCTTGGGGTTGAGCGCGGCGCTGCACCTGCACCCGGCGACAGGCCGCTGGGCAGGCCCACATGGCCGCGCCTACCACCCCAGCATCCTGACCGAGACGCCCCCTGAACGCATGCTGCTGGACGAATGGATCCAGGATGGGCTGGTTCCTCCCTGGCTGGGGCGGTTGTGGGACGCGCTGCCCGGCAGCTACACCGTCACTGAGACGGCTTCACGCCCGTTGGAGATGGCGCTCACCACCACCCTGACACCGGCATATGCCCTGGGTGTGGCTACCAAGGGGCTTTCGCCTCAGTCCAACGTGGTGATGGCGCACATGACCCGCCGCGGCGCGGATCACCCCGGCGTGTTTATCACGCGCTGCATCGTGAATGACAAATGGCTGGGCGACAGCTATCACCGCACCGACCGCACGCGCACCCGCAACCTGCTGGACGAAGGCGAGTTCTGGGGCGTGCAGGCAGGCAGCCGCGCCCTAGGCATCTACTCGCCCACGCGGCTGGGCGAGACGCAAAGCGTTAAAGTAGCGTGGATTTGGGTGCGCCGAGAGACGGTAGACGCTCTCTGGATGGGCGGCCAGCGCGTCGAATCGCTGCCCCAGGATGTGCCGCCGGATACCACGGTGGTCGCGGCGGTAGGCGATGCCTATGTGGCGGTACGCCCGCTGTCGTTTACCCGGCTGGGCAGCCAGACGCCGCTGCGCCTGGTCGAACGCCAGGGGGATCTGGTGCTGGAACGCTACAGTTATCAAGGCCCGGCCAAGACCTTCTGGGAATTGAACTGGCCCGGCCCGTTCTTCCAGGGACGCCCCTTTTCGTCCTTCTATGTGGAGATGGCGAGCCGCGGCGACTACGCGGATGGCGCGGCCTTTGCCCAGGCCATCGACACGGGGCAGTTTGAGGAACACCTGGACCCTGCCAGCACCTATGCAGGCCAGGGAGAACGCCGCTACCGTGCGCTCTACCGCCGCGGCGATGCGGAGTTAGGCATCGAAATCGACCTGATGCAGTGGCGTCTGCTGCACCGTTGGAGCCACGAAGGGGAATTGGGGTGGCCTGCGCTGGCCGCGCCCTTTGTCCGCCAAGCGTCGCGCGGCCCCATCCAACTGGGCGATGTAACGCTGGAATGCGCGCAGGGGCCGGTCTGGCTGGCGGCACTGCCTCACGCAGACCTGTACGTGGCCGGTTATTTGGGGCTGGAACCGGCGGATGTGACGCTGACCACCCCGCACGGCGCGGCGCGCGTCCTGGGGACGGAGGCCGGGGTCATCAGCGTCGTGGAGGGCGCGGTCAACGTGGACGCACCCTATATCCGTGACGAGTAAGGCGTTCAATAGCCGCGTGTGGGGTCTATTACATGCTGCAGCGGCTCCCCGGCCAGAAAGCGGGCCAGGTTATCGGCAAAGATACGCGTGATGCGGTCGGCGTTGTAGGGGCTGCTGCCGCTGGTGTGCTGGCTGAGGATCACGTTGGGCATGGCCCACAACGCCGAATCGGGCGGCAGCGGTTCGGGCGCGGTCACGTCTAGCCCGGCCCCCGCGATCCAGCCCGCTTGCAGCGCGCTGATCAGGGCGTTGGGTTCAAGTGATGCCCCGCGCCCCACGTTGTAGATATACGCGCTGGGGCGCATGGCACGCAGTTCGCGCTCGCCGACCAGCCCGGTGGTGGCTGCGGTCAGCGGCAGACAGAGCGCCACATGGTCGGCCTGGCTCACTGCCTGGACGATCTCCGCCACAGGGTAGACTTGATCCACAGCAGGGTGGGGGCGCGGGTCACGGCGTACGCCCACCACGCGCATCCCCAAGGCGCGTGCCTTGTGCGCCAGTGTGCCGCCGATGTCGCCCAGCCCGATGACACAGAGGGTTTGCCCTTCCAGTTCAAATTTAGTGCGGATCACGTCGGCCCGGATGTGGCGGCGGCTGGGCTGGGCGCGGATCAGGCTGTGCAGCCCGGTTGCAAAGGCCAGCATCATGCTCAGGATCATCTCGGCCATGGGGGCACCATGCGCGCCGTGGGCGTTGGTGAGGGTCACGCCGCGCTCGACCAGCCTGGCCTCCAGCAGCCGTTCGACGCCTGCCGTGCCTGCCTGCACCCAGCGCAGATGGGGCGCGGCCAGCGCAGCCCGCGGGAAACGCTTGCTAAAGAGGATTTGAGCCTGAGCGGCGGCAGCGATAAAATCTGCTTCGTCCAGGCAGAAGTGAAATTCGACCTGGGGGAACGTAGCGCGCAAATAGTCCAGGTTGGCGCTGCCAATATCCTCACCAATTACAGCGACTAAAGGAGACATAGGCCCTTTCTCAGATAGCTGGAAGGTGGACAGATTGCCAGGAGTATACCCACCCCGCGGCGGGCGGGCAATTTCGGTGGGCGCTGCCCGCAGAGGAATAAGCAGATGCACGCATGGCCTGAAACACCCCACCCATGAAAGGGAGCCGCTTTGTTAATTGACGAATCCTATCTTACACAAACGTTGGTCGACCTGGTGCGGATCGATTCCTCCAACCCGGCCCTGACGCCGGGCGCGCCCGGAGAAGCCGCGGTGGGCGAAGCGATGGCCGCGGCCATGAGCGCCCTGGGGCTGGAGGTCGCTGTCTACACGCTTGGCCCGCAGCGCGTCAACGTGGTGGGCGTGCGCCGCGGGCGCGGGGGTGGACGGTCGTTGCTCTGGAACGGCCATCTGGACACAGTCGGCGTGCAGGGAATGGCCGACCCGTTTGCTGCCGAGATACGCGATGGGCGGCTCTATGGCCGGGGCAGCCAGGACATGAAGGGCAGCCTGGCGGCGATGCTGGCCGCGGTCAAGGCGTTGAACGACGCCGGGGTCACGCTCGACGGCGACTTGATCGTCACCGGGGTGGCGGATGAGGAACATGCTAGCCTGGGCATGGAAGACCTGGTGCGCCATTACTATGCCGACGCAGCCATCGTCACCGAACCGACCGACCTGGCGATCTGCCGGGCGCACCGCGGGTTTGCCTGGTTCCGTGTGGAAGCCACAGGCCGCGCTGCACATGGCAGCCGCTACACCGAAGGCGTTGACGCCATTATGCACATGGGCCGCTTTCTGGCCGAGTTAGACCAGTTGGAACAGGCGTTGCGCGCCCGTCCTGCGCATCCACTGGCCGGGCCGCCATCACTGCACGCTTCGACCATCCAGGGCGGCACCGAGTTAAGCGTCTACCCGGCGCACTGTGTCCTGGAGATGGAGCGGCGCACTGCGCCCGGCGAGACGGTCGAACAGGCTACGCAGGAGCTACAGGCGATCTGTGATCGGCTGCACGCCGCCGACCCGTCCGTCCATCTCACCGTGACGCCCTTCCTGGCGCGCGGCCCCTTTGCCATCGATCAGGACGCTCCGATTGTCCAGGTAGTTGAGCGCCACCTGGCGCAGCGTCTGGGCCGTACGCCCGCGCATGTGGGTGCGAGCTTTTGGACGGATGCCGCCCTGCTGGCCGAAGCCGGGATCCCCACGGTCATCCTGGGGCCGGTGGGTCAGGGGCTGCACTCCGCCGAGGAGTGGGTCGATCTGCATTCGCTGGCCGATCTTGCCAGTGTGCTGGCCGCTACGGCTGTGGAGTTCTGCCAGGAGGGTGGTGCGTAGGGATCGGCATCAGTCAGGGACGAATGCCCCGGCAATTGGGGGACAGGTAACGGGCACATTGGGCCTTTGTCTGCATGTATAATGGGGATGCTTCTTGCCCCGCGCGGTGTGCCCTGTCCAAAGGAGTTCTCTGATGGCTGATGCACTGACCAAACTCTATGTTGAAGTGACGACCGCCTGTAACCTGGACTGCATCATGTGTGTGCGCCGGGTGTGGCGGGAACGGGCAGGCGCGATGTCACGGCACACCTTCGCCGCGCTCATGGAACAGGTAGCCGACCTGCCCGCGCCTCCGACCATCCACCTGAGCGGCTTTGGCGAACCCATGACCCATCCCTACTTTCTGGAGTTTGTACGGATGGCGAAGGCGACCGGGGCCGCCGTGGAAGTGACGAGCAACGGCACGCTTCTGGACAGTGCCATGGCCGGATCATTGATCGACCTGGACCTGAACCGCCTGGTGGTTTCGGTGGATGGGGTGACCGCAGCGCGCTATGAGGGGATCCGCGAACGCGGCTGTTTTACCCGGGTGATCGACAACCTGCGCCAGTTGAAGCGGATGCGCCTGCGCCGCAGCGGGCGGCATGGCAACCCGCAACTGGCGTTGGCCTTTGTCGCCATGCAGGAGAACATCGACGACCTGCCTCATTTGCCCGCGCTGGCAACCCAAGTGGGCGCGTGGGAAATTCTGGTCTCCAACGTCGTGCCGCACAACGCCGAAATGGAGGGTCAAATCCTCTACCGGGCGGCCCTTAATGCCTGCGCCTACCGCGCCTCTCGCTGGTCGCCCGCGCTCAGCCTGCCTAAACTCGACATCGACCCGCGCACCCTCGAACCGCTGCACGGCGCGTTCAACTCCACGGCCAGCATCCGCCTGCTGGATGCCCCGCTCAGCGCGCGCAGCGACTACTGCCGCTTTGCCCATCAAGGCTATGCCGCCATCCGCTGGGACGGCGAAGTCAGCCCCTGTCTCTCGCTGATGCACGATCACCCGGAATACATCCACGGGCGGCGCAAGGATATCACCCATCACACGATGGGCAACATCCTCAACACCCCCTTGCGCGCCATTTGGGAAGGCGAATCGTTCAGCCAGTTTCGCAGCCGGTTGCGCGCCTTTGGCTTTTCACCCTGCAGCACTTGTGGCGGGTGTGAGCGGTTCCCGGCCAACTTCGAGGATTGCAGCGGCAACGGCTTCCCCACCTGTGGCGGCTGTCTGTGGGCGCAGGGCTTTGTCCAGTGTGCGTAAGACCAGGGAACTGGCCTCTCCCCTACGCCGGGACCGGTTCCGCTAGTTTGAAGTCCTCCAACACCGTCGCCACCCATGCCCGCGTGCGCGGCTGGGTCAACTCGCTCTGGTTGTCGTCGTCCAGGGCCAGGCCGACGAACACACCGTCAATCACCGCCTGCGAGTATTCGAACTCATAGCTCTCGTCCACCAACTGGAACCCGGCAGGTTCGGCCCCGCGTTCGATCACCTTTTCACTCAACATCCCGATAGCGTCTACAAAGCTGTCGGGATAGCCGTACTGGTCGCCCATGCCATAGATAGCCACCAGTTTGCCGGT
>CAZYQJ010000121.1:0-10615 GCA_964649925.1 uncultured Litorilinea sp. | reverse complement strand
CCCTACAGCGAACAGCAGAGCTTCATCGTCGGCCCCCATGTCCCGCATCAGGTCGAGGCGACGGAGACGCCTGTTTTCGAGATCTGGAGCGAAGCCCGCGCCCTGGCGGATCTCGCCCGCCGCCTGAGTACCACAGCCGCCTCCGAACATCCAGGCTTGCCTTCGGACCTGCTGAACGACCTTCTGCCCGTCCTCCTGGCAGCGGGAAGGCAGGTACTGAACAAACAGGTCGGGCAGGATCTGCTCTCACAGATCCTCACCCAGTTTCTCGGCCCGACCTGGAATGAGGGTTCAGGCGATCCCCGTATTGCGACCGCGCGATCTCTGGTGACCCCTCAGTTCCTCGCCCAGCAATCCCAGCCGATTGCATCCCTCGCCGCGCACGTCCACCTCTCGCCCAGTCGGTTTCGCCACCTCTGGCGCTACGAGATGGACATGTCCGTTCAGAGCTATCTGCGCTGGCAGCGCTTGCTGACCGCCATGATCGCCAGCGTACATGGCGCATCTCTCACGGAGGCAGCCCATACGGCAGGCTTCGCCGACTCTGCGCATCTGACACGCGTCTTTCGCGCCACGTTTGGTATGCCGCCATCCCGCGTCTTCAAAAATAGCCACGCTGTTCAAGTGATTCCCGGTGACCCGTGCTAATTTGTGACACATTAAGCGAGAAAAGGGCCGCGGAGATCGGATGATCTCCGTTCTCCCAGATCTTCGTGCGGTTGGGCCTGGTTGATAGGGACCTCTATCAGCCCCATCTTCCTTTGCGTCATCTGCCTAGGAAGTTGCAACACGATTCCGCCTGCCTGAATCGGATCTAGCTCGCCGCATTGCTGGAGGCCGCCTTTCCTCGCAGGAGGTTGTAAAAGCGCCACATCGAAGGGGTCAGCCCACGTCTGAACGCTCTCGTCGTGTCGCTTTTGAGCGAGCGCGCGCCATCTGTGCAGATCATATGCGTGTGCATAACCGGCATCCTGATGGAAAACGCACGCTCCAGTCGTCACATGGTTAGCAGGTCAATGGGAGTCTCTGAACGGTACTTTTCAAAGCTAGTGAAGGAGTTTCTATGTCGATTCTGATGCAAATCGTTAAGTGGACCGGCCCCCTTGCTGGGGTAGGCGCACTCGCACTGGGGTTGCTCCACTGGTTTTTACACATCAGCTTTCTTGAGCTTCATATGCTCTTTGGCGTATTGGTCACGCTTGCACTGCTGACCTCCGGTGTTGTTGCCCTATTCACCAGGAAGCTCAGGGTGATGGGGGTCATAGCAATCGGCTTTGCCCTCATTGTTCCCGTGTTTGGTGTGGCACATCTGCTCGTTGGGGCCGCTGCGATTGACCTGACCGAGAGGATATGCGAGCAATATATGCAGATCAGACAGGGGCAGATCACAGGCAAGGAAGCGGTCCAGACCTCTTAAATTGGAGAGACCGCTCTGGATTCACCAACAAAGGGGCGATTCCTACTTGGGGTCGAACCATCGGACTTTTCCAACCGAAACCATGCTAGAAAGGAGATGGCAAGTCGTTCGCAAGAATGATCTTGTCTGTCAAGCAAGATGAGCGTCCAAAACGTGCTTTTGAAAACGCTTCTGCGGTACACCCGCAAGCGCATCTATACATCAGAACACACCCTACGTCAGCACATTGCCCGTGTGAGAAAGAAGGAAAATGGCGACCCGCCACCGAGCGTGCAGCATACCAGCCAGTTCGAGAGGGGGTCCTGGCAGGGGGTGACAACCTACACCATGCGACCTTTGCATGGGAAGGGCGACAATGGGCATGTGCTCTACCTGCATGGAGGTGGCTACTACGAGGAGATGGGTGCGCTGCGCTGGCGCGTGCTGTCCACCCTGATCAATCGGAGCGATGTGACAGCCACGGTTCCGCTCTACCCGCTGGCGCCTGAGCATACCTATAGAGACACCTATCCCTGGCTGCTTGCCCTCTACCAGCACTTGTGCGATACGCTGCATCCAGAGCATCTGACCATCATGGGCGATTCAGCCGGAGGCGGGATTGCGCTGTCGTTGGTACAACAGGCGGTCGCGCAAGGGCTTCCCCACCCAAAGCAGACCCTCTTACTGTCTCCCTGGCTCGACCTCACGCTCCAAAACCCGGCCATCCGCCAACGAGAGCGCTCCGATCCAGTGCTCGCTTCTGCCGGGTTGCTGGCCGCAGCGCGCTGGTGGGCAGGGGGTGACGATCTAGCCTCCCCTGTGCTCAGCCCCATCTATGGCTCGCTTGCGGGGATTGGCCCTCTGTTCCTGGCCATTGGGACGGATGAATCTCTCCATCCCGATACCCTCCGTTTTCGGGAGCGAGCACTGGCGGAAGGCGTCGATCTGGAGTTCATTGAGAAAGAAGGCGTGGCCCATCTCTTTATGTTTACGCCAATCCCCGAAGCCAAACCCGTGATGGATCGCCTCGTCGAGCGCCTCAAGCACTAGGCTCGTGAAAGCGCCCTGCGTCTTGCTGTAACTCGGATGCGGGAGTGTACCAGTTCCAGGACGCTCCCGCATCCGGTGGGCCGCACACCAGACGCCTTCCGTTTGACTGACTTTCGAGGCACCCTGCAATCCCGTCCAGCCCGCCTGCTGCCACTGCTGTTGCGCTGGCGCACGGTTGTGCTACCGCGTCAGAGGGGCCGCCAAACTCATGCTACGTCAATGGAATAGACGGCGACGATTCGGTATGGCCCTGGCTCGCCAAAGAATTGAGCGTCGTGCGGCCCGCTTTGGAGGACGTGAAGCGCGTCCTCAAATGTGTTAAACAAGCAGTGCGCGTTCGTCTCAATGTTCTCGGCGTACCCGTTGCAGGACAGGGGTGAACACTCGGGGAATGGACTCGGCATGAAGCACGTCGTGATATCAAAGCCTTCCAGGGTCTTGTGCTTGGGCGGGATGACGTTTGTGACAAGGGAGGGGTCTGGCTCATACGGTACCCAGGCTGCTTGTTCTGCGTCGTAGTCCTCTACATGGGCCTCATAGTAGAAGAGCTTCTGCCCCTCCAGAGAGATCCCGTGCTTGGCCGCCAGCGCATGCATGACGTCAGGAGAATCGAAGAGTCCAAAGCCGTTATATCCCCAGTAACCGTCTAGCTCTTCCGGGGCAATCTCCTCCCAAAAATTCTTTGAGATGCAGTTGCTCAGGGAATAGACATCTTCGACGGTTCCGGCCTTCAGCCAGTTGGGACGCCTGGCAACGCGCTTATAAAGGTAGCCGAGTGGACGCATGGATGCCGCCTTGCCGTTCATGATTGGTGTTGGTTGTGGATGGCTGACAAGTATGGAGAAATACCGAAAACGACTTCTACTCAGTCTCTAGGCAGTATAGACTTGCGCCCTGTCACAGTCAAACAGGATATCGAGTTGCCATGAGTAGGTTGAATACTGTATCCCCCAACTGCAGTGCGGCTTACTGACCTGATCCCCATTTGCCCCTAAAAAAGACACGTTGCCCTTACAGGCAACGAGTCGCTTCATCTCAACGACGAATCGAATAAGGCGTCTCGCCCCGCAGTTGTCTCGTCAGTACAACCCCTCGCACGCAATCCATCAATTGGTGTAGTCGGATCGGACATCCGACCGTTCTTGCTCGTGCTTGCATACTGTTCAATAGAAGTAGGGCAATAGAAGTAGGGCAATCGGGCCCCCCTATAAGTGGATGCAAGATCGGACAATTGCGGAATGGATTTGCAGCGATTTCTTCGTGCCCTGCCTTTGGCACTGATCGCACTGGCAGCGGCACTTTTTCAAACCAACACAGTTCAGGCGGCGGCCTGTGAGCCACCGCCAGCCGACCTGTGCGCGGCGGCTCCGGCGGAACAAGCAGAGCACTGTCGCACCCTAGCGAACTATCTGGCCGAGTTCCAGCAGAACGTCTGTAGCCTGGATGTCGCCGACCCGACCTATACCCCCCACTACGCAGTCGAGTTGGGACGGGCTAATGGCAACCTTGGCACGAACCTGCTGGCCCCGTGGAATGCCCCCAACCTGGTTGTAGAACTCGATCACCTGGTCGAACTGGGCGCGGACACAGTCCGGATTGACATCGTCTATCCGCTGCTCACACCAAGCTTTCACGCCTACCTCGCCAGTAACGACAGCAGCTATACCACCACGGCAGAAGACTACATCGCCTTCTATCGTGATGTCGTCGCCATGATCCGGGCGCGCGGGCTGCGTGTGCATATCGAACACTCTAACCTGCTCTCCGCAGTCTCCACGTTCAACCCTGCGCCCTATTATGAAACCATGAAAGCAGAAGGCGCAGAGGCCGCGCGTAACCGCTACCGCCAGGAGCGCGCCGAGGAAGCGCAGCGCATCCTCACCGAACTGGCCCCCGACGCGCTGACCCTGATCAACGAGCCGGACACCGATAACAACAGTTTTGGCTGGGTAGAGGGCAAAGCCCTATATACCCCCGAGCAGTGGCGGGAGTATGTCGAATACGCCATCAGCCGTTTCCCGGCCCATTCGACGCTGCTGGGAGCCGGTGCGGGGTCCTGGGACACCGACGAGTACGTGAAGCAGTTAGCGGCCCTGCCCACGCTCGACTACATCGACATTCACATCTACCCGGCACGCGGGCTGTTTCGTAACTACCTGGACAACGTCCTGGTCTGGACTGACCTGGTACGTAAAGCCGACCCGACCAAAGAGATCACCATCGGCGAAGCGTGGCTTTACAAAGCGGACGCCCAAGAAATCAGCAGCCTCAGCCTGAATTATGTCGAGCTGTTGGGCCGCGATGTCTACAGCTATTGGGAACCGCTGGACGTCGCCTTTATAGAACTGCTCGACCAGGCTGCACGCGCCAAGCAGATCAGCCTGATTACCCCCTTCTGGACTCGCAACTTCTACGCCTATCTCGACTATGAGAGCGCATCCCAGATGGGGCCGCTAGAGCGCATGTCGGCGACTGACGTTGCCGCATTCACGAATATGCGTGAAGGAAAACTGACCCGCACGGGCCAGACCTATCGCGACCTGATGCACGCCACCAACCCGCTGATAATCGGGAATCTCTCCACGAACCACGGCCCACAGACTGGCTCCGCCGCGATGCAAACTGTGGTAATCAGCGGGGCGGGCTTTGTGCCGGGCAGCGACACGACCGTGCTTTTCGGTGATACGCCATCGCCCGCTGTGCAGGTGATCGACTCAACGACGATTTATGCTGTCGTGCCCGAGGGCAGCGGGACGGTCACGGTCAGAGTGATTAGCCCCGATGGGCGCAGCGCCGCCAAGCCGGATGCCTACCGCTATGACCCGCCGCCGACCCTCACCAGCATCAACCCCAGCCAGGGGCCGGAAGCAGGCGACACGTTTGTCGTGCTCGAAGGGGCCAACTTCAGCATCGGTGACGGCCCTGTGCAGGTGTTCTTTGGCGATGTACCCGCCAGCAACGTGAACGTGTTGGGCAACCAGGTCACAGTGCGCACCCCCGCAGGCGTGGGACTGGGCCGGGTCGCCGTTCGAGTACAAAATGGCGACGGCCAATCTGCTGTGCTGCCCGACGCGTTCCACTTTGTGCCGCGGCCACAACTGACCGGCGTTTCTCCGGCGCAAGGCGCGAGCAGCGGCGGCAGTGTGATCACCCTCACCGGGCAGCACTTCGCCGCCGGCACGCCCGGAACCAAGGTGCTGTTTGGGCCGTGGGAAGCGACGAACGTGACG
This sequence comes from uncultured Litorilinea sp., assembly GCA_964649925.1. Taxonomy (GTDB): domain Bacteria; phylum Chloroflexota; class Anaerolineae; order Caldilineales; family Caldilineaceae; genus QEUY01. The sequence continues at coordinate 4,939 of CAZYQJ010000121.1, read as the reverse complement.
GTCATCGACACCACCACCATCCAGGTCACCACCCCGCCAGGCATGGGGACGGTCAAGCTGACGATCATCAACCCCGACCTGCAAACTGCCGAACTGGCCGATGCCTTCACCTATGTCTACGCCCCCATGGTGGTGGGTGTGTACCCGGCGGAAGGAATCCCCACCGGCGGCAATGAAGTCTGGATCATGGGGGCGAGAATCCAGCCCGGCGTACAGGTCTTTTTCGGCGAAACTCAGGCCGCTGTGCAGAGCGTGAGCGAGAACGTGGTCAAAGTCATTGCGCCTACGGGGAGCGGGCAAGTGCCTGTGCGGCTCGTTAACCCTGATGGGCAGCGCGGGCAGTGGGAAAAAAGCTACCGCTACAGCCAGAATCCGGCCCCAGCGGTGCTCTACTTCACTCCCGGCGCGATCCCGGTGACGGGACAGGTGAGGATCTACCTGTATGGTCAGAATTTTCAGCGCGGCGCAACCGTCCACTTTGGGCAGACGCGAGCATACAATGCACTGGTGCTAGACAGTTCCTGGATCGTGGTGACTGCGCCCGCAGGCAGCGGACATGCAACCATCCGTGTCACCAACCCGGACGGCAAGGTTGGGCTGGGGCTGATGCCCATGAACTATGGCAATGAGGACATGGCGCAGAGCGGACAGCCGGGTGACCTGCTGGGGATCGGCGACGAACTGGTTCTGCCCCAGGTGCCGGACGATTTTGACGGGCCGCAAGGGACAGGCCAGACCAACTCAGCGCAGATCTATCTGCCTGTGCTCATCCACTGATCCGGCCGCTCCCGTGCGCGCGGTGCAGGCAGCAATCGAATACCAATACAAAAGGGGGCAGCCGCGGGATGGCTGCCCCCTAAGCAAAGCATCGGTTTGCTGATTACTCGGTCATGCCTTCGGTGTCGGTCAGTTCAACCGTGTCGGTAATGCCCACCGTATCGGTCATGCCTTCAGTGTCGGTCATCTCTTCACCGGCACCCATATCCTCAGTGTCTGTCATCTCTTCGGTCTCGGTCATCTCTTCACCGGCGCCCATGTCCTCAGTGTCTGTCATCTCTCCGGTGTCGGTTATCTCCTCCCCGGCGTCAACTTCGTCCTCGGCAGCAGGCTCTTCGGCCTCTTCTTCAGCTGCAGGTGTCTCAACTGCCTCCTCGGCAGCAGGCTCTTCAGCCTCATCTTCAGCCGCGGGCGTCTCAACTGCTTCCTCGACGGCAGGGACTTCCGGTTCAGCCGGTTCCGCCGGTGTTGAAGTTTGGCAGCCGGCCAGCATCAAGGCAAACACCAAAAAGATACCTGCTACCTTCGCATGTAGAGCCATAGTCCTTTCCTTTCGCTTGTTCCCTTGCTTCTCTGCATCTAGTAGGTTGACAACCACCGGTTTGGGGTACCGGCCAATTCACAGTGATTCACGCTGTAGCTCGAGCCGCACTGTGAACGCCGAACACTATAGATACAGTTTTAGATACATTCCATCCACCCAGATAGTCCCAAAAGATATATATAAAGATACATCTCACACCGTTATTCTCAGCGGTGGGCACTAAGGCGCACAGGGGAACAGCAGCAGCCGGTGGAGAAGATAGATAGGTATAAACGCGTTAAGGCTGGGGATATAGCTCCCCAGCCTTAACTGATCCCTTGCCAGGTCATCCTGACGATAGCGTCGTAAACTCCGGTGGCCCGGGCTGACGATGCCCTAGAAGACGCGGCTGCGCGAGAAGCTGCTGATTTCCTGCTCGGCCTGGCTGCGGGTGTATCCATACTTCTGCTGGATCAACCCCACCAGCTTCTCATAGTCGCCTTCGATCTTCGTCAGATCGTCGTCGGTCAACTTGCCCCACTGGCTCTTGAGATCGCCCTTGATCTGGTTCCATCGCCCCTTGAGGGTTGTCCAGTTTTCGGGCATCTTCCCGGTTCCTTGCATCTGGCCGGAGGTTTGGCTGGCCTTGGACTTGGCCTCCGCCTTAATCTCCTGGCCTTCCTGCTTGGCCTTTTCTTGGGCCTTCTGAGCAGTATCCTTCAGTTCATGGGTGGCTTCCTTGCCAGCCTGCGTAATATCCTCGACCACCTTCTGGGCCGTCTGCTCCAGTTCAGGGCGGACTTCCTCCACCACGCGCTGGGTGCGCTCAACCACCTCCTGCCCCATCTCCTGGGCAGATTCCACCATGCGGTCGCGCGTTTCGCCGATGTAGCGGTTCTCAACGCGCGTGCGCGGCATCATGATCGCCACGGCTGCACCGACCGCAAAGGCCAGCGCGCCGAACATCAGCGGGTTATCCTCAACCTGATGCTCCAGGCGGCGGCCCATCTGGCGAGCCTGCATGCCCAGTTCCTGACCGCGGTCGCCCATCTGATGGCCGAACTCACCGGCCCGGCCACGCGCCTGGTGCCTGATGTGGCTGGCCTGATCGCGCGCGCGGTCGGTCAGGTCTTCGGTGCCGCTGCGGACGCGTTCACCGGCTTGCCCCATCGCATCACGGACCGATTCAACCGCGTCACCGGCCTTCTCACCGATATTCTGGGCGGTATCCTTGACGTTTTCAACCATCCCTTTCGCCTGGGATTTGGCTTGCTGCTGCCAGTTGCGCCCATTGCGATTGGATGCCTGCCCACCAGAGAACTGCGAGGCATAGGGGCCTTCGGGGCCGCTGTACGTCTCATACTCGCTGCTGGCGTAGCGCCCACGATTGGGTGCACTCGACCCCTGCCATTCGCCATAGGTCGGCGTACGCCCATATTCGGCCCACTGCTCGTCGCTCCAATCGCCGCCGCCGACATAGCGGCTCTCATAGTCATAACCCGATTCATAGCGTACGGCATCGGCACGGCGGACTGGCAGGCGGCGGTTGAATTCATGGCGATCCCGCTTGGGCGACATGCTTTCCAGCGCTAGCCAGCCCAGACCTAACCCGATCAGGGCAGTAGGGATTGGGTTGTTCTTGACGGCTTCTAACATAGAAGAACTTATCTCCTCCTTATTGCGGCGCATGTAGTCCATCACGGCGTTGCTGCCGTCGGTGACCATGCCCCGCATCGTCTCTTGAGCTTGCTCCTTGAGGCGGTCGGGATCCAGCTTATACTGAATCTGATTGATCTTGCTTTCCATCTGTGCCCGTGTTTGGGCGATATCGGCCTTGATCTCCTCCGAAGACTCAGGCTCACGTTGGCCTTGGTTGAACTGTGAGTCGGTCATGATACTTGCTCCTTCACCCAGCGGGCGTCATCTTTGAGCGATTCGATAGTCTTTTCAGGGGCGATGTTGACCTTCTGGATGGCCGATTTGCCGCTGAAAAGCAGCACAGCACCGATGATCAGAACTACCGCGCCGACGATCAAGGTCGATAGCCAGTAGTTGTCGAGCGCCTGGCCCAACAGGATCGAGAGGGCGATCAAGACCAAGATCAGCCCAGCGTAAGCTACTAGCGCCCCGGCCCCCAGCATCGCTGCCCCGCGTGAGGCCGTCGAGACCGTCTCCATCGTTTCGACTCGTGCCAACCGGATCTCATTGCGGATCAGTTTGGTGAAGTCATCCGACAACGAGGTGATCAGTTCGCCCAAAGTCGGTTCCGAAGTCGGGTACACCCTGGGGTTTGAACCCGGCATCGTCCGGTCAATATCCCCGTCCAGCCGTTGTGGATTGGTCGCGTTCATCTACATCACTCCTTTTTACCCTGCTCCCGCGCGGCTGATCCACTGCTGCCCTGGCGGCCCTTCTGGTCATTCGGGTTGCTCCGCCCCTGGTTCTGCTGTGCACCTTCGGCCTGCGAAGAACCGGTGGCGTCGGCTGGCGCGCGCATGCCGCTCTCGGCGGCACTGCCTGCGTGGATGGTCCCCGTGGCACTGTAATTGCCGCCGCCGCTCTCTTCCAGGTTGCCTTCACCGGCGGCGCGGCTGGATTCACCGATGCTGCGGCCCGGGTTGGTTCCGCTCTGGCTGGCGCTGCTGCGCTCGCTAAAGGCTGCGCCCTGGTCAAAGCTGCTCGTCGCACCGTAAGCACTGCGCTGACCGCCCTCATAGCCCTGACCGTACTGGGTACTCTCCGGATAGCGGCGGCCATAGTCGCTGTAGCCCTCATATCCGTAGTCCTGATACCCATAGTCGCGGCCGGTCTCATAGCGCCCGTAATCGCCGCTCTCCCCGTAGCCATAGCCGCCGGAATAGGTCGCGCCCTGCGGCCCATAGCTGCGGTATTCACCGCTGTAGCCATACCCCTCGCTCAGCGGCGAATTGGTCGCCTTAAAGAAGCGGCCTACCAGGAAACCGGCGGCCAGCGCGCCCGCCACAAAAATCTCCGGCTGGCGTTGAGCCATGCCCTTTACCTCGGAAAACAGTTGGTTGAGGTCCCGGCTCTCGATGTAGTGGGCAAGACGCTCCACCTGATCCGCCGCTACATCAGCGTAGCGGGCAATCATCTGTTCCTCTTGACTCTCAAGTTCATGGCTGGTCTGGCGCAAGGCCGAGGCTACACCGTCAAGCCGCGAAACAGCCTGTGACTTGCGCGAATCAATCTCGCTCGATACACGCGTCTTGGCATCGTCCGCCATCTCACTCGCCTTCTGCTTGGCCTGGTCTGCCACTTGACCGGTCTGTTGCTTGGCCTGATCCATCGTTTGCTGCCCCTGTTGGGCCGACTGCCCACTGCCCATCGTTGAAGTCCTGCGATCGTTCTCCATCCTTATATCCTTTCCAAACTAGTCTGCACTATCTATCTCACGGCTAATGGCACTGCGAAAAAGCCACACTGCCCCAGAAGCGCCTGTTCTAGCTTCTCCTGGCCGCTCAGACGCGGGGGCAGGACGTAGTCGCATCCATGAGATTACGGCACGACTGACCCCACGACCATACATCACGGTATAATCGAGAGACACAGAGCGCGGTACAGAGCGATATAATGAGGATCGGTAACAGCAGAGACGTCGAGGAGAGTGTGGAAGGCGAG
>CAZYQJ010000120.1:6904-10662 GCA_964649925.1 uncultured Litorilinea sp. | reverse complement strand
ACTTTCAGGCAGGACTACGCAGCGATGCGCTGGTAGAACTGACCGACATCGCGCCCACGCTGCTGGAATTGGGCGGCGCGCCCGACGTGGCGATGGCCGGACGAACGCCGATGGAGGGCCGGTCGCTGCTGCCCATCCTCAGCGGGCAGGCTGACCCGCACCACCACCGCGACGCAGTACGCTGTGAATATTATCGCGCCCTCAACCCCGAAGGTCCAGGCCGCGATGAGGGGGATTTCCGCATCCACTTCGGCACGATGCACCGCACACGACAGCACAAACTCTGTGTCTATCACGGCCATCCCCACGGCGAACTCTTTGACCTGGCCGCCGACCCCTGGGAGTTTGACAACCTGTGGGACGACCCTGCCCACGCCGCGCTGCGGTTTGACCTGCTCAAAGCGAGCATGGACGCGCTGGCGCTGGCCGTCGACCTGGGCCCGCCGCAGGTCGTGCCGTTTTAGGTGCAAGATTCAGTTCAGGCAGCGGAGGACGCGATCAGGCGTAAGCCCCCGGCCCTGCGTTTGACTCAACGAATCCAGGCCATTGCCCCCTGGCTGGCCTCGTCCCCCTCGCCTGTGGTGGGCGGTTCTTCTTTGGGAAGCTGCCCCACCCACTCGACGATAGCTGGGTCAGGATCGGCCAGGGTCTGGCGTAGTTCGGCCCCTTGTTCGATCAAGGTCGCCCGCAGATCGCCAATGGGCAGGTCGCGCGGTGAGATACGGCGTTGCACGGCCAGGGCTGCGGCTGTGCCCACGGCCTGCCCTTGGGCCATGCAGATGGGGATCACGCGCGTGGAGGCAACCGCCTCATGCGTGGCCGAGAGGCACTTGCCCGCCATCAGCAGCCCTTCCACGTCGCGCGCGATCAGGCTGCGAAAGGGAATGTCATAGGTCTGCACGTTCTGCGACTCCACCCATGTGCCGGATGGGCGGTGGATGTCGATGTGATAGCCCCCCAGCGCAACCACGTCGTCGAACTGCCGCCCGCTGGTCACATCGTCGCCGGTCAGCACATAATCGCCCATGATGCGGCGGCTCTCCCGCACCCCCAACATGGGCGCGATCTCCAGGAGGTAGGCATCGCTGAACCCCGGAACCCACTTCTGGAAGAAGTGTACAAGTTGAGGGATCTGCTGGTAGACCTTCGTATAGGCTTCGGTCAGGCTTTCGACATCGGTCGGGTCCAGGCCGAGCACGCGCGTCATCACCACCAGAAACTGGTCGGGGCGGTGCAACTTGACGCCGACGATCCGCGTCTGGGGCACATCCAACTCACCTGCCTGCCGCGCCTGTTCCACTAGCCCGGCAAACCCGCCGCAGACGATGGTGGACATGCCGTCGATGCGGTTCATCATCTTCTGCCAGAGATCGGGATAGGGGCTGAGCCACTCCCGATAGTTGATCGCGGGGTCCTTACAGCCTGCGACGAATCCCGCCCGATCCACTCCTCCCAACCGGAAGACCAATGTCGGCGCCTGGACAAGACCATCGCCGGTGCGCCCCTTTTCCCAGGCCACGCCGCCGCGCGCCGCCACGTCGCCGTCACCACTGCAATCGATCACGACGTCAGCCAGGATTACCTGCCGACCCGACTTGTGTTCCACGACGACGCCGGTGATGCGGTCGCCCTCGCGTAGCGTATCGACCACCTGGGTATGTAGCATCAACTGAACCCCGGCTTCCTGAGCCATCTGCATGGCCAGGCATTTCCACATGTGGCTGTCGACGCTGAAGGCGGACCCACATTTCGGGTCCAGTGCGAATTCACCGGCGGCGTTGGCTTGCTGAAGCCGCTGTGCGATCTCTAGCGGCAGCCCCTTGATGATGGGCCGGTAGTCCTGGTCGTGAAAGCCCAGCCAGGGCAGTGTCGACGAGATGCCGCCTAGAAAGCCGTGGTATTCCACCAAGAGCGTCTGTGCGCCGTTGCGTCCTGCCGCAATGGCAGCATTGATGCCAGCGGCGCCCGCGCCGATGACAAGCACTTGGGTTCGCAGGGTACTCAACATGGTCACTCCTCCACAATCAGGGTGTAGCGCACGACGCTAGCGGGTCATTGCGCGGCAGGAAGCAGGGCAAAAACGACTGTTGACAGATATCCTACAAGTTGATATAGTATATCTGTCTGCAATTCATGTCAAGCATCTGACTGGCCCCTACGACCTGTGGGTAATGTGGGTAAACATCATGGAACGAACTCTCCAACCCTTAGAACGCCCCCCCTTGCTACACCGTTCGGTTCAGGAAGCGATCCGAGCCTATGTGATCGACAACAATTTGCAGCCAGGCGACCCCTTGCCGCCCGAGGCTGAATTGGGGCGGCAGTTGGGCGTGAGCCGCAACTCGGTGCGCGAAGCGGTGAAGGCGCTGGAATCCCTGGGTGTACTTGAGGTGCACCGGGGCAGCGGCATCTTTGTGCGTGATTTTTCATTTGAACCGCTGCTGGATGTCCTCAATTATGGGCTTCTCGTCGACGTGGGCGAACTGGCGGAATTTCTCCAGGTCAGGCGTGTGCTGGAAAGCGGCATGATCGAAGCTGCCATGCAGGCGATGACCGAGACCGAGATCACGACGTTAGAAAATATTGTCGCGCAAATGCGGGTGCGGGCCGAACGGGGTGAGGCATTTGTCAAAGAAGACCGCGAATTCCACCAACGCCTGTTTGAAAAGCTAGGGAACCGCACCTTCCTCAAACTGCTCGACATTTTCTGGCTGGCATTTCGCAAGGCTTCCGAACACGCTGCGATCCTGGACACTGAACCAATGGTCACCTATCAAGCACACGCGGCGATTGTCGAAGCCGTCAAACAGGGAGATGTCGAGGGCGCGCGCCAGGCACTTGACCAACACTATGCCGGTCTAGAACAGCGACTGGCACGACATGCAAATGGATAGGATTTTATGAGCGATCAGGGTGTGTCTGCAAAGCTGGCCGGTATCATCCCCCCGATGGTCACCCCCATGACCTCCACAGGGGAGATCGATATCGCCGGTCTGCATCGGCTGGTGGATTATCTGCTGGTCTCTGGCGTGACGGGTATTTTTGTGCTGGGCAGCAGCGGCGAAGGGCCGTGGCTGACGTTGAAACAGAACGAAACTGTTATCCGTGAGACAGTGAAGCGGGCAGGCCGCCGCGTCCCTGTGCTGGCCGGGCTGCTGGAGCCAAGCACCCAACGCACGCTGCAAGCATTGCGAGCCGCCGAAGCCGCTGGTGCAGACGCCGTGGTAATCACCACGCCCTATTACTTTGAGGCGGATGCGGCGGCCCAGGCCGCGCACATTCGCACGGTGGCCGCCGCCACTGATCTGCCAGTGGTGCTCTACAACATCCCATCCAAGACCCACAATGCCCTGCGTGCTGAGACCGTGTCGCAACTCCTGGATGTCGAGAACCTGGCCGGGATCAAGGACAGCAGCGGCGACTGGGATCAGTTCGCCGGGCTGCTGGCTTTGCGACAGACGCGCCCGGATTTCCGCGTGTTGCAAGGTGCGGAAGGGCTGGCAGGCCGATCCATGCTGCACGGCGCGGATGGGCTTGTCCCCGGCATGGGCAACCTGGTTCCCGATCTGTTTCTGCGGCTGTATACGGCGGGTTGCGCTGGCGATGCCGAGACCGTGCAGACGCTGCAGGCCCGGCTGGATACGCTGGGGACGCTTCACACCTATGGTCATTGGCTGGTTTGTCTGAAATATGCCGCCTCGCTGCTGGGGTTTGGCAGCGGCGCGACCGCCAGCCGCCCGAACGATCTGCCCGATGAG
>CAZYQJ010000120.1:0-6894 GCA_964649925.1 uncultured Litorilinea sp. | reverse complement strand
TCCAATCGCTGCTCACCACTGCTCGCCAAGGCCAGGCTGCCATCCCATGAGTGCTGCGCCGCTGCTCTTTTTTGACCGTTTCCATCTGCACAGCCTGCACGACTTAAAGTTTGTCATGCATCAGCCGGTCAAGGAGGAGAACAACCCGATCCTGGCGCCGCAGTATGAATGGGAAGGCTGGCGCACCTTCCCCTATGGCCGGGCAGTGTTGTTCGACCCGGCAGACAACTGCTATAAGCTGTGGTATGAGACGCAGCACACAGGCATCTCCAGCGGTGCGTGGGAAGCAGAGGCGATCAAACGCATCGCCTACGCCACATCGCTCGACGGCCTGCACTGGGATCGCCCTCACTTGGGGCAGTTGGAGAGCCACGGCAGCAGGCAGAACAGCCTGATCGAGATGGGGCCATTTGGCGTCCACTTCGCCAACGTGATCCTCGACGACCACGATGGCGACCCATCCCGGCGTTTTAAAATGATGTTCTGGGCGATGCCGCCCGGTCGCGGCCAAGGGGAACTCCCGATGGGGGTGAATGTCGCCACTTCCGCCGACGGTATCCATTGGACTATGCCCTGCCCCCCGCACGATATTCCCTTTGTGGCGCGTAACCGCTGGTCGCCGGGCAAGGTCGCCGCCGGAGATGGCGTTTCGCTGCTGGGTTGGGTGGATCAGTCGCAACGCTACGTGGCGTTCGTCAAGAGCGCCGAGTTGGTCTATCCAGGCTTCCGCACCATCTGCTATACGGAAAGCGCCGATTTTGTCCGCTGGAGCAAGCCGATCAGCGTGCTTGCGCCTGACGAATGCGATCCCTGGGGCACAGAGTTCTACTATATGACGGTGTTCCCTTACGGTGACCTGTATCTGGGGCTGCTCTCGGTCTATCACGATTACAGCCAGCGGCGCGGCGCATGGCCTGAACCGCGTGCGGTCTGCCCGCCGGAACTGGCGCACATGGATCAACGGCTGGACGTGCGCCTGGCCTACAGCCGTGACCTGCAAGTCTGGCGGCAACTTGGCGCACGCCAGCCCTGGATCCCCAACGGCGAGCCGGGCAGTTGGGACGCTGGGATGATCTTTGGCAGCACGCTGATCCCGGTGGGCGACGAGGTCTGGGTCTACTATGGCGGCAGCCCAATGCGTCATGTGCGGGATGACCTGCAGCACGCGGGTAATCGTATTGGCGATCAGCTGTGGGGCATCTTTGGCGGCGTGGCGCGGCTGCGTAAGGATGGCTTTGCCAGCCTCCAGGCGGGCGAAACCCTGGGCGAGGCGACCACACAGCCGCTCACGCTGTCGGGCAAGCCCATCACCCTCAACGCCCGCACCCAAGCGGATGGCGAGATTCGCATTCGCCTGCTGGATCAGAACCGGCGTTTGATCCCCGGTGCAGAGGCGAGTTTCCAGGGAGACGCACTGGCCCATCCCCTCGCAATTCCTGACCCGCTGCTGGATGCGCTGGCTGGGCAGGCAGTCTCGGTTCACCTGTCCTGCCGCCACGCAGACCTGTTTTCGATTACCCTATAGAATTGTCATAGATTGTCCACACCCGACATGGAGAGAAGTATGGCTGAGCGTAACACCGATATCCTGATCGTCGGCGGCAGTTTGGGCGGCGTGGCCGCCGCCCTGTCCGCTGCACGGCTTGGATATCAGGTGATTCTGACGGAGGAGACCGATTGGATTGGCGGGCAGTTGACCAGCCAGGCCGTCCCGATGGACGAGCACCCCTGGATCGAGTCCTTTGGCTGCACCCAGAGCTACCGTTCCCTGCGCGAAGGGCTGCGCGACTACTACCGGCAGCACTACCCACTCACCGCGGCGGCGCGGGCGGACCGCTATCTCAACCCTGGCGCGTCGCTGGTGACCCGGTTGAGCGGCGAGCCGCGCGCCTGGGTCGCCGTCCTGGAGGGTATGCTGGCCCCATACCTGGCCAACGGGCAGGTCACCATCTGGCGGCAGACCAAACCCGTGAAGGCGGAACGGGATGGCGAACAGGTGCGGTCGGTGACGCTGCGCGGCGTGGACGGGGATGAGACCACTGTGACTGCCGCCTATGTGCTGGACGCGACCGAGTTAGGCGATCTGCTGCCGCTGGCCGGGGTCAGCTATGTGACCGGGGCCGAGTCGCAGGCGCAGACCGGCGAGCCGCACGCCCTCCCAGAGGCCGATCCGCTGCGGATGCAGGGCTTTACCTGGGTCTTTGCGCTGGATTATCGGCCAGGGGAAGACCACACCATCGCCAAGCCCGACGAGTACGATTTCTGGCGCACCTATCAGGCAGAGTTTGAAACAGGGCCGCACCTGAGCCTCAACCCGCGGCCCAGCATCGACTATCAATTCTTCCCCGACGAGGGGTTGGGCAAGTTCAGCCTTTGGCAGTTCCGGCGCATCCTCTACCAGGGGAACTTTGAACCAGGCTTTCTGGCGAGCGATGTCACGCTGATTAACTGCACACAGAACGATTACTGGCTAGGGCCGCTGATCGAGGTGCCGGAAGCCGAAGCCCAGCATCACAAGCAGCGGTCGCGCAACCTGAGCCTCAGCCTGCTTTACTGGCTGCAAACCGAGGTTCCACGGCCCGATGGCGGTTACGGCTATCCAGGGCTGCGCCTACGTCCGGATATCACCGACACCAAGGATGGCTTTGCCAAACACCCCTACATCCGCGAATCACGGCGCATTACCGCGGAGTTTACCGTGGTCGAGCAGCATGTGGTCGGGAATGACGAGGACTGCGGGCCGGTCACCTTCGCGGACAGCGTGGGCATCGGCAGCTACATGGTGGACATCCATGCCTCGGTCGGCGGCCATCGCAGTTCGTTGGGGTATACCGTCAGCCGCCCCTTTGAGATCCCGCTGGGCGCGTTGATTCACAAAGAGGTGGACAATTTGCTGCCCGCCTGCAAGAACTTGGGTGTGACCCACATCACCAACGGCTGTTTTCGCCTGCACCCCGTGGAGTGGAATGTCGGGGAATCGGCTGGTGCGCTGGCTGCCTTCTGCCTGCGCCACAAGTTGACCCCGCGCCAAGTGCGTAATCAGCCGGAGCAGTTACAGGCGTTTCAACAGATGTTGGCGCGTCTGGGCATTGAACTGCACTGGCCGAACCCGCAAAACGGCATGTCCTACTATCGCTGGGCGAGCCGCCAGCCGCATTGGGATTGGGGAGAAACCGATCGCCGCACTGTCAGTCTAGAATAGAGTGGTGTGGAAAGGAGAACCGAAGCCGACAGATACGCTGCTCCCGAACCTGAAATCGCGTTAGTTGATTACCACCGAGATGGAGGATAGGTTGTTATGAACACACCCAATACGCCCTCACAAGCGCGCCGGGGCTTTTCCAGACGACGATTCTTGCAGTTTTCGGCGCTCACCGGTGCAGCCGCTTTGGTCCAGGCCTGCGCGACAACGGCCCCACCCACCCCGCAAGCGGCTGCCGGTGAAGAGGACGCACCGGCACGCGCCGGGTTGGAAGAGGTCACCTTCATGTCAAATTCGGCCTTCCCGCCGCCGACCCCGCGGGAAAGCAACACCTACTGGCAGGAGATCGAGAAACGGACGGGGGTCACAATCAACTTCCAGTTTGTGCCGCGCGCCGAATACGACGAGAAACTGGGTGCAGTGCTGGCCTCCGGCGATCTGCCCGATGCGCTTGGCGGCGACCAGCGCAGCGCGATCGTGCGCCGCGCTATGCTCGACGGGGCTTTCCTGGATTTGGCTGTGCTGGGGCTGCCTGAAGACACCCGCGGCCTGCCCGGCCTGGAAGTCTTCCCGTCCGAAATCTGGGAGTATAGCTCGTTCAACGGCGTCCACTATGGCATCCCCACCGCGGGCCAGCGTTATCAAGAGGCGGCCTTCATCCGCCAAGACTGGCTCGACGCGTTGGGGATGGACATACCGACCACGACTGACGAGTTGAAGGAGATGATCGTCGCCTTCGCTACCCAGGACCCGGACGGCAACGGCCAGAACGATACGTTTGGGTTCTCGCTTGGCCCGCGTTCCGAAATGCTGGGCTGGGAACTCTTTATGTGGCCGTTTGAACTGCCCAATACCTGGCGCTTGGAGTCCGATGGCACACTGACACACCGCGACATCACAGACCAGATGAAGGCCTCGCTGGCCTACCTGGCCGACGTCTATGCCACCGGCACGATGAACCCCGACTTCACAACCCTCAATCGCAACAGCTATAACGATGAGATGGCAGGGGGGCTGACGGGCGGTTACACGCACAACCTGGCTTCAGGATATGATCTGGTCGGCGCGCAGCTGCGCGAGCTGCTGCCCGATGCCGTTGTCTACCCGATCAACCCGGTGGAAGCGCCCGGCTACAAGATTCAGACCTACAACCGGCCTGGCTTCAACGGCAAGACCCAGATTCGCTATGACTACGCCGATGACACCGAAAAGGCATGGCAATTGGTCGAGGTGATCCACTTCTGGATGGACCCGGAGACCGAAGTCTTTGTCAACTACGGTTTTGAGGGCGTCCATCACGTTGTCAACGAGGATGGCACGCGCACGCAAACCCCACAGGGTGAGCAGGATATCCAGTGGATGCGCGCCTGGTCGCCGCGCCACTACCTGGAGTTTGTCGATGCGCCCTATGTCACCGCAGAGCATCGCGAACAGATCAAGGAAGACACGCACCGTCTACAGGCCTTTGCCGTGGACGACCCGACGTGGGGCGTGTACCCCGAACTGGGCGCAGATGACCCCTCGGCGGCACTGAACGAATTCACGCACAACACCTTTGAGTCGATTGTGCGCGGCGATATGCCGGTTGACGCCTTTGATGATTTTGTGGAAGAGTGGTACAGCCGTGGCGGGCAGGTGCTGATCGATGCCATGAACGAGAAGTACCAGGAAGTTCACGGATAACCGCTCGACGTTTTGTCGAACTTGGTGAGGGGCAAGGTATCCCCGCCCGTTTGTTGACCAGGGATGCCTTGCCCCTAGAAGAAAGATGGAGAATCGGATGTCTGCCGGAACCGTACCCAGGGTAGGCACATTGCCCAAGCGCCGTGAGAATACCTGGCGTAAAGCCTGGCGCGATGTCTGGAGCCACCGCTGGCTCTATGTCCTGTTGCTGCCAGGGCTGCTCTTTTTTGCCGTCTACGTCTATCTGCCGCTGGCGGGCAGCGTCATCGCGTTCCAGGATTACAGCCCCTTTCGTGGGTTTATTGACAGCCCGTGGGTCGGATTCAAGCACTTTGAACGGCTGTTTACCGACCCGGATGTATTTCGGGTGCTGAAAAACACCATCGTATTGAACATCCTGCAACTGGTCATCGCCTTTCCGGTTCCCATCATCCTGGCGATTCTTATCAACGAGGTTGGGCATACCTTTTTCAAACGCACGGTGCAGAGCATCGTCTATCTCCCGCACTTTATTTCGTGGGTGATCATCGTCGCCATTTGGTATCAGTTGTTTGGTTCGCGCGGGCTGGCGAATCAGATCCTGGTTGAAGTTGGCATGAACCGGATCGGCTTTCTCAGCGACCCGTTCTGGTTCCGTCCCAACTTCATCCTACAGCACATCTGGAAAGAATCTGGATGGGGGACGATCATCTATCTGGCGGCATTGACGGGCATTGCAGAAGAGTTGTATGAAGCGGCAGCCATTGATGGGGCTACTCGCTGGCAGCGTCTATGGTACATCACGCTGCCGGGCATTATGCCGGTCGTGATGATTATTTTGATCCTCAACATCGGCAACATGCTCAACGTCGGGTTCGAACACATCTTCCTGCTGCTCAATTCAGCGACAGAGCCGGTCGCTCAAGTGCTGGATACCTTTGTCTATACGCGCGGCATCCTCAACGGCAATTTCTCCTTTGCCACTGCCGTGGGGCTGGTCAAAAGTACGTTCGGGTTGCTGCTGGTCTTGGGGGCCAATCGTTTGGCCCGCCGCTTTGGCGGAGGAGGGTTGTTCTAATGGTCGAATCAAGAGGCTGGGGCTATCGCTTCGGCACGCTCCTCATTTATATCGTCCTGACCTTTGTGGCCTTGAGCATGCTGCTGCCCTTCATCTACGTCTTTGCGGTCAGCTTTTCCAGCCTGGAAGATGTGCTGCGCGGCGGTATCATCCTCTGGCCCCGGAATTGGTCTACTGCGGCCTATGAGTTTGTACTCTCGAACCCGATGATCTTGCGAGCGGTGGGCAACTCGATTTTCCTCGCCACGGTGGGAACAGCGGTCAGCCTGGTCTTTACGGCTTCGATGGCCTATGCGCTGGCGAGCAAGCATCTCAAATTCCGACGCTTCTTTTTGATCCTGGTGCTGATCCCGTTTCTCTTCTGGCCGGGCATCATCCCGCGCTTTTTGATTGTCAAGGAGACGGGGCTGCTCAATTCGATCTGGTCGTTGATCATTCCTTCGGCGATTGAGGTCTTTAACTTGATCGTCATGCGTAACTTCTTTATGGACATCCCCGAAGAGTTGATCGAGTCGGCAGAGTTGGACGGGGCGAACGATCTCCAGGTCTTGTGGCATCTCGTGCTGCCCCTCTCTAAGCCAGTCTTGGCGGCCATCGGTCTCTTTTATGCGGTGTCACGCTGGAATCTCTACTTTGCCGCCATCCTCTATATCAGCGATGGGGCCAAGTGGCCGATCCAGGTCATCTTGCGCCAGTTGATCATCGTCGGCGAGGGCGACTACCTGGGTGAAGTCGATGTGATGATGCCCGCCTTCACCGTGCAAATGGCAACGGTGATTGTCGCCACGCTACCCATTATCATCGTCTATCCCTTCCTGCAGCGCTACTTTGTGAAGGGCGTGCTGACAGGCGCGATCAAAGGTTGACCCCGTTTCCAACCAGACTCAGGTAGGGGATCAGGTCCGGCTCTGGTGCTGCGTCCTGCCTCGTACTCGTGCTCATCTCATGCTGG
>CAZYQJ010000119.1:0-10834 GCA_964649925.1 uncultured Litorilinea sp. | reverse complement strand
CGATCTGGGCGATCAGGATATCGCCATCGTCAAAACGGCAGTCTACCAGGTAGACCGTCTTGCCTGCCAGCGTCTCGGGCCGTGGGGCCAGCCGTTTCTGAGAAATCTCTGGGGGATACCCGACCGGGTTTAGCACTCGCATCTTGCCGCTCATGTCGCTCCTCCTGTTGGTTCTGACGGGGCTGGATGATAGGCCTGGTGCCTGGCCGCGATGGGCGTGGGAGCGATGCAGCATCCAGGCGTGGCTATCATTCTAGCAGAGAAGCGGCGGCAGGTCACGGCACAGCGCGCCGCCCTGGATGGGCGCAGGCAGCCCCTAAAAAAGCGGTTTGACAGTTACAGGGGCTTTCAGTAGGATACCTGTTGCCGTAACCAGCACACAATGAACCACCCAGACGCACATAAGCGATACACAGCCAGCTTCGCTGCGGATGGGCAACGTAAGCTCCCTTGCGTCCTGGACACGGCTGATTGATCCTCTTGATGAGTTTTGCAGCATCCCCAATCGAACCGGCTGAGGCGGTTATCTTTGAAGCACCGTGATAGTCTACCGCTTTTGCCATGATGGAGTGGGCTGATGGACTTCACAGGTCGCTCAGTGGTGCAACCACACAGAGATGCCGCCGGAACTCGGTGCCGCCCTTTTCTGCGTCATTGAGACAGCCGGGATGCTCATGCTCACGATCTCGCGCCACACGGTACAAGTGCCGGGCTCCCGAAAGGAGGAATCCACGACTGCACCACATCCACCCCCGTTCCCCAACGGATAGAAAAGGTATCTTATACAAACCGGAGGCAAAGGAATGAAGACAAAAACTCACCTTGTCATGTCAGTCATGGTGCTGATATCGATGATCCTGGCCGCTTGTACGGGCGCGGGCCAGCCACCCGCAGCCGGGGGTGATACCAGCCCTGCCGCAGCCGCACCCGCAGCCGAGGGCGGAACGACCTTTGTCGACACGCCGCGCAACGAGACATTAATCGTCGATCAACTCAACGGATCGCTAGAGCGACCTGAGAACTTCAACATCTACACGCCAGGCGTGGATGCGGGCCGCGGCTTCCATGAGATCTGCACAGACCACCTTTGGGAGATTGACACCACCACCGGCGAACAGTATGGATCGCTGGCCGCTGATCTTCCCACGCCGCTGAACGATGACTACACCAGTTGGGAGATCAAACTACGTGAAGGCATCTACTGGGATGACGGCGTCGAATTCACCGCCGAGGACGTCGCCTTTACCCTCAATATGTGGCTGGAAACGGAAGAGATAGCGATCAACGGCTGGGCTGTGGACTACATTGCCAGCGTCGAGGTCCAAGACCCGTACACCCTGATCCTGAATACGACCCGACCCCAGCCGCGCATGGCGAAGGATCTGGGCGTGACCATCTGGGGCAACCGGCTCTATCCAATGCCCAAGCACATCTGGGAAAACGAGGACCCGGCAACCTTTACCTTCTTCCCCCCCACCTGTATCGGCCAATATAAGTTCAAGGACCACGACCCCAATGGCAACTGGACCCTCTGGGAACTGCGCGAGGACTGGGAGCGCACCAGCGTGGGCCAGGTGCTGAACTCCTCCGGTCCGAAGTATCTGCTCTGGAACTTCGTCGGCACCGAGGAAAAGCGCATCCTGGCGATGATCAACAATGACGTCGATATCCTTCAGGATATCACGCCCGAATCTATGACAGTGCTGACCCAACGAAGCCCGGCTACGCGCGCCTGGCACGCCGGGTTCCCCTATGCTGACTTCGATGACCCCTGCGAGCGCGGGATCTCCTTCAACAACTCCGAGTTCCCCTATGACCAATGGCAGGTACGCTGGGCATTGGCCCTGGCGACCGACATCAAGAATGTCTCGCTAGGGACCTTTGCCGGTATGCTGCGTGTCTCGCCGCTGGGAGTGCCCCCGGTCGCCGCCGTGCAGAACACCTATCACAAGCCGTTGGTCGAAGAGCTGATGGCGATGACCCTGCCCGACGGCTACGCGCCCTTTGACCCGAACTATGCGCGCGACATGGCCCAGATCTTCAACGAGCAGGGCGTGGGCGGCGACCTGCCCACCAGTGAGGAGGAACTGATCGATCTCTTTGGCGTGGGCTGGTGGAAGTACGATGTCGACCAGGCGGCCAAATTGCTGGAGGATGTCGGCTTTACGCGTGACGCCAATGGCAAATGGCTCCTGCCCGATGGCACCCCCTGGAAGATCTCGATCAACGCCCCCTCCGACTGGGAAGTGCAGTCGGGCCGTCTTGCCTTTGCCGTGGCGGACTCCTGGAGCAAATTCGGCATCGACGCTTCGGCCAGCCCCATGACCGGCGGCACCTTCTGGACAGCGCAAGGCACAGGGGAGTTCGATGCCGGTTCTTATTGGCCTGGTTGCGCCATTGGCCCCGACATCTACCCGAACCTGAGCGGCTGGCACCAGAAGTATATCGTGCCCACCGGCGAAGTGGCCCCCGGCAACGTCAACCGCCATGCTAGCGATGAGTTGGCCGCCATCTTCGACCAGTTGGAAAAGGTCACGTCGGACGACCCACAGAATGTGGAACTCAGCAAGCAGCTCCTGATGCAAATGGCGCGGGAAATGCACTGGATTCCGATGTTCGGCACGTCCAAGTTCGTGCCCGTCAACCAGACCTACTGGGACAATTATCCTTCTGCGGATAACTACTACGAAGGCCCCTGGTGGTGGTGGTCGAACTTCAAATACATTGTGGCGCAGATCAAGCCAACCTCATAGCATTGGGCTGACTTGATCGGCCACCGGCATCTTTCGCAGGGGATGGGGAGTGCATGTGCCTCGCCTCTGCGAAAGATGCCTTTTGTCTGTTCACGTTCGATGCGCTGTTACCCCGTGTGTCCGTGTTACCTGTGTCCCGATGGCTGCTCAGGTATGACAGCCGCGGCGCAGGCGCGATCTGAAATGTGAGGTACAACGGCTGGCGACTTCAGCCCTGGTGGGAGAGTGATACACGATGGCATTCCTAAAATTTCTCTTATCCCGGCTCCTTACCTATGTGCTTGTCATTTGGACTGGCATCACGATCGTCTTTTTTATTCCCCGCTTCATACCGGGGAATCCGGTCGAAAGCGTCATGGCGAGGCTGATGTCTCAAGGGCAGACGATGGACCCCCTTTTGGTGCAAAAGATGCGCGAGAACTTGAGCCAGATGTTTGGCCTGGAAGGGACGCTCTGGGAGCAATATACGGCCTTCCTCAAACGTGTGATCCTGACCCAAGACTTTGGCCCTTCGCTCTCCTTCTACCCTGCGCCGGTCAGCGAACTGATCGCCCGCTCACTGCCGTGGTCGCTGGGCTTGATGTTGACGGCATTGGCGGTTAGCTGGACCTTAGGCAACCTGATCGGCCTGCTGGCCGGGTATTACAACCGCAAATTCGCCTCCAAAGCCATCGAAACCGGGGCAATGGTGATTTACCCCATCCCCTATTACATCCTGGCCTTGCTGCTGGTCATCGTGTTTGCCTATATTTGGCCGGTCTTTCCCTTTGTGTTCCAGGTACACGGCGAGCCAGGGACGTGGACATGGTTCAAAAGTGTGGCGTACAACTCGTTCTTGCCTTTGATGTCGATTGTCTTGGTGGGCCTGGGGTGGTGGATTATCAGTATGAAGGCCATGGCTATCGATATGAAGGAAGAAGACTTTATCCAGTATGCCCGCTTTCGGGGCGTGGACGACCGCGAGGTCATGTTCAGATACGTCGCACGTCCGGCCATCCTGCCCCAGGTGACCGTGCTGGCACTGAGCGTCGGCGGCGTGTTCGGCGGCTCGCTGATCACCGAGATCCTCTTCGGCTATCCAGGCGTGGGCACGCTGATCTACAGGGCCATCCTCAGTTCCGACTATAACTTGATGCTGGGGACCATCAGCATTTCCATCATCGCAGTTGCCACGGCAACCTTGATCGTGGACCTGCTCTATCCGTTTATTGACCCGCGCATCCGCCACAGATAGCGGTAGCCCATACACCCATTCCGGTACGTTTGCTGATTGAGGTCACGATGAGACTAGTCAAACCACGTTTAGTCATCGGCATTATCATAGTGAGCGCATTTCTGATCATGGGGTTGATCGTGCCGTTCTTTGCGCCGGAGGACCCCACGAATTGGAATACCTATTTTCGCAACATGCCCCCCAGCCGCGAACATATCATGGGCACAAACAACCTGGGGCAAGACATATTCTGGCTGCTCTCCTGGTCGATTCGCAATTCGCTGTGGTTGGGGCTGCTGGTGGCGGCCCTCGCCACGGTCATCGGCGTGCTGGTCGGGATGATCTCCGGCTTTCTGGGCGGCTTTCCGGATCGAACACTGACCACCATCATGGACACGGTGATTGCCGTCCCCTCGCTGCCCATCCTCATCCTGATATCGGCGCTGCTCAGCGGCAGCACATCGCTCCTGATCATCGCCGGGGTGCTTGTCTTCTTCAACTGGCCCTGGCCGGGACGCCAGGCGCGCGCCATGTCGCTCAGCCTGCGCGAGCGCGAATTTATCCATGTGGCCCAGGCTTCAGGCGAAGGGACGCTCAAGATCGTGGTGCTGGAGATCATGCCGTTTATGCTGGGGTGGGCGCTGGCGAATTTTATCAACACCGTCCTGGTCGCCATCTCCGCCGAATCCGGGCTGGCGATCATCGGGCTGTCCAGCCTCAAAGACGCCACGCTGGGCACGATGATCTACTGGGCCATGCAGCACCAGGCGTTGCTGCTCGAACAATGGCTGTGGATTCTGTCCCCCATCCTCTCGATCATGCTGCTCTTTATCGGGCTGTTCCTGGTCTCCACCGGCTGGTCAGATTACTTTGCGACGAGAAGGGGCCGTCAATGATTCGCATTCAGAATTACAGTGCCTATTACGCGACGGTCCAGGGAACGGTCAAGGCAGTGGAAGATGTCTCGTTCAACATCTATGACGGCGAGATCATCGGCGTTGCGGGGGAGTCCGGCTGCGGCAAGTCCACGTTGATGAAGGGTATCTACGGCAATGTCGAAGCGCCGATGTATGTCGCCAGTGGATCGATAGAGATGGAAGTTGACGAGGCCGGGCAGAAGCGGGTGATCCCTGGGTCGGAGTTTCGCAGCTATTGGTGGAAATATCTCTCCTACATCCCCCAGGCCTCGATGAGCGTGTTGAATCCGGTGGTGCGGATCAAACATCATTTTCTGGATTCATTTCCCAGCGAAACGGTGCGCGAGCGCGGCAAACAGGCGATTTTAGATGAAGTGGCGGCCTATCTCCAGGATTTGGACCTGCCGCCGCATGTGCTCAATATGTACCCCCATCAACTGAGCGGCGGCATGCGCCAGCGTGTGATCGTGGCGTTGGCGACCTTTGTACAGCCCCGGTTTATCCTGGCCGACGAACCGACCACCGCGCTGGACGTGGTGATCCAGCGCGGCATCCTGACGATGCTGGTTCAGTTGCAGAAGCGGCTGCAAAACACCTTTGTCATGGTCTCGCATGACATGGGGGTCCACTATCAGATCACCAACCGGATGGTGATCATGTATGCAGGCAAGGTGGTGGAGATTGCCGACACGGCGACGATCTTTGATCACCCCCAACACCCATACACGGAGATGCTGATCAACTCGCTGCCCCGTCTGGGCGATGACAGCGAGCGCACCGGGATCAGCGGTCACCCCCCAAATTTGCTCAATCCGCCCGGCGGTTGTCGCTTCGCCGCCCGCTGCCCGCTGGCCGATGCGCGCTGTCGTGACGTGCAGCCGGACCTGCTCGAGCTTGAACCGGGTCATTTCGTGGCCTGCCTCAAACGCGAACCCGCCCATCTAGCCGTGTACAGTTCAAAAGGAACTGGCGACTCATGAGTGAGAAATTCCTTGAGATCAAGAACGTAAGCAAAATCTACCGGATCGGCGGGCTGATTGGCGGAGGCAAGATCGCTGCAGTGGACCAGATCGACCTGTCGCTCAGTAAGGGCAAGCCGCAAATCCTCAGCATCGTGGGCGAATCTGGGTCGGGAAAGACGACGCTGGCGCGCATGGTCATGCGTATGATCAAGCCAACGCACGGCGAAATCGTGATCGACGGCATGAGTACCACGGGCAGGCTCAGCCAGAGCCAGATGAAGCAGTTCCGGCGCAGGGTGCAGCCCATCTTCCAGAACCCGTTTGAAAGCTTTAGCTATCGCAAGACGGTAGACACCTATCTGTTCGAGACAGCGCGCAACATCCTGGGCGCACGATCGAAACAGGCCGCGCATGAGGCGGTTGATCAGGCGCTGCACCATGTCGGCCTCTCGGCAGAGCGCGTGATCGGGCGCTACCCCAACCAGTTTTCAGGGGGCGAGCTACAGCGTGTGTCGGTCGCACGCGCCATGATCCCCAATCCCGAATTGCTGGTCGCGGACGAGCCGGTCAGCATGATCGACGCTTCGCTGCGGATGAACGTGGTCAACCTGTTTAAGACGCTGCGCGATGAGTTCAACGTGAACATCCTCTACATCACCCACGATCTTTCCACCGCCTACTATGTCAGCGACCTGATCGCGATCATGTATCGCGGTAACCTAGTGGAATACGGCCCCTCCAGCAAAATCCTGCGTGAACCGGCGCACCCCTACACCGAACTGCTGCTCGACTCGGTGGCGAAGATCGGGGTGAAATGGGGTGAAGTCGTGCGGATGCCCGACATCGAGACCAAAGAGTACGGCTATGTAGGCTGCAAGTTTGCCGGACGCTGCCCCTACGCCCGGCCCATCTGCCGCACCCCTCCGCCCAGGGTCTTCACAGATGACAATCGAGAGGTGTTATGCTTCAAGATGACCGACTATCAGCCGGTTGACGCAGCGCAGCCTGCTTCAAGGGTAGACGGGCCGCAGTCCACCCCGTCACCTCAACAACCTGAAATCCACCCACAACCCTAGAAGGAACCAGACCGCGCCGCCGCAGACCGGCGGTAACCGAATCTAGCAGCGCCGATTACCTTCATTGATCCAAGTATTCTCAAAACCCACTCGCTTGGAGGAATGGTCATGGCTTATACCTACAATGGCCTGGGGCTCAACCTGGGCACGCTGTCGCGGGTCTCTTATGCCCAGACCCGATCGATCAGCGCCGAGAATTTCACAGGGGAAAAGGGCAAGGGCGGTATGGCGACCGAAGGGACAGGCCAGGAAGCCGCGCGTGAGTTGGGCGTGGGCTGGAAGGTGTCGCCCAGTATTCACATCGCCGGGAACAGCACGGTCACGCTGGCCGACATTGAGGGGCCGGGCGCAATCCAACAGATGTGGTTCACGGTCGCCCCCAAATACTGGCGCGCCCTGGTGCTGTGTATCTACTGGGACGGCGAAGAGACGCCCTCGGTCGAAGTGCCGCTGGGCGATTTCTTTTGCATGGGCTGGGGCGAACGCGCCGATGTGCGCTCGCTGCCCGTGGCGGTCAACCCCGCGGGCGGGTTCAACTGCTATTGGGAGATGCCCTTCCGCGGCCATGCCCGCATCACCATCGAGAACCTGATCCCGGACGAGGTGCGCGGCTTCTACTACCAGATCAACTATACGCTGACCGACGTGGAGGAGGACCGCGCCTATTTCCACGCCCAGTTCCGCCGCCAGAACCCGCTGCCGTATAAGGAGGTCTATACCATCCTCGACGGCGTACAGGGCTACGGCCACTTCGTGGGCGTCTATATGGCCTGGGGCGCGAACAATAACCTCTGGTGGGGTGAAGGCGAGATCAAGTTCTATCTGGACGGCGACACCGAATTCCCGACGATCTGCGGCACGGGGACAGAAGACTACTTCGGCGGCGCATGGGGCTTTGAGCAGCCGCCAGGACGCTATGGCGAATTCACCTCGCCCTTTTCAGGGATGCCGCAGGTGATCCTCCCGGATGGGCTGAACAAGGCGAACACTCGCTTTGGGCTGTACCGCTGGCATATCATGGACCCGGTTCGGTTTCAGCAGGATTTGCGCGTGACGATCCAGGCGCTTGGCTGGCGGATGCCGCTGGAAGGCAAAGGCCGCTATCTGCCCCTACAGGATGACATTGCCTCGACTGCGTTTTGGTATCAGATCGAACCACACGCACCCTTCCCCACCTTGCCGACCTTTGAATACCTGGAAGTTATCTAGTCCATACAAGGAGCTTCTATGAGCGTCTTTAAGGGCAGCCCGCTGGGTGAACTGGCCCGTATCCGCAACGTTACAACCCGCCGCGCCTCCAGTTGGGACCGCACCGGCGGCAACATGGACTTCCTGGTGATCCAGCCGGGCGAGATGGCGACACTGGCCGATATTCAGGGAGCCGGTTGTATCAACCATATCTGGTGTACCCACGCCTGTGAACAGCCCGACTATCTGCGCCGCGCCGTGTTGCGGGCGCGCTGGGACGGCGAAGAGGCGTACTCGATTGACGTACCGCTGGGCGACTTTTTCGGCATAGGGCACGCCCAGACGGTCAACTTTTCCTCACTCCCCCTCCAGATGAGCCCTGCGGATGGCCGCGGGTTTAACTGCTGGTTCCCGATGCCGTTTGGGACGCGTGCTGAATTCTTTCTGCTGAATGAAGCCGATGTGCCGATGAACTTCTATTATTACATCGACTACGAACTGCATGAGCGCATCCCGGACGACATGGGGCGCTTCCATGCCCAATGGCGGCGCGAAAACCCGACCACAGGCATCGCCGCGCAGGAACTGCCTGCACTGGTCGAAGAGACGCGCCGCCAGTTGAACGAGCTAAGCCCTGCCTTCGCACAAGCGCCGGACGAGGTGATGAGTAATTTGGCTTTTTCGTTTGGCGGTCAAAACGCCGATGGGCGGAGAAACTACGTCATCCTTGAGGCCGAAGGCACCGGCCATTATGTCGGCTGCAACCTCAACATCCACAACCTGCGTACCGGCCCGGAAGTGGCCTGGCCGGAGGGGCAAAGCTGGCCGGTGACCCAAGCTGAAACGCAGGCCGCCACGCCGGAGGAGCGCATGGCCTTCTTCCAACGCTTCAACTGGTATGGCGAAGGCGATGACATGATCTTCATCGACGGCGAGGCATGGCCGCCAAGCTTACATGGCACCGGCACCGAGGACTATTTCAATACGGCCTACTGCCCGGCCATCCAATATGACAGCCCCTATCACGGGCTGACCCTGCCCGGCGGTCCCAACTGGAGCGGCAAATCGTCCTATTACCGCTTCCACATCGAAGACCCGATCCACTTTCGCCAAAGCATCAAGGTGACCATCGAACACGGCCACAACAACAACCGGGCGGACGATCTCTCCAGCACAGCCTATTGGTATCAGCTCGAGCCGCACAAACCGTTCCCGCCGCTGCTCCCGGTGGCGGACCGGCTGCCGCGCCCCGACACGGCATAAGCGGCAGGGCGGGCGCGCCCGCCTCAGTCGCCGTGGGTGAACTGGGGCTTGCCCAGCAGAAGTTCTGCCAGGCTTGCGCCTTCAGCCAGGATTTGCTGCACCTGTGCATCGGTGTGGCTCTCGGCGTAGATGCGCAGCACCGGCTCTGTACCGCTGGGGCGGATCAGCAGCCAGCTATTGTCGGCCAGGATGAACTTTACCCCGTCGCGGTCGCTGGTCTGCTGCACAGGCGTGCCCGCCAAGGTCTGCGGGGCCGCGGCCATGAGATCAGCCACCAGTTGCGCCTTGGTAAAGGGGCGCACCGGCTGGTCCAGCCGCGCATAACAAAAGACGCCAACATCGGGAGCGGCCATCAGGTCGTCCAGCAGTTGTGCCAGCGTTTTCCGGCGCGCCGCCACCATCTCCACCAAGAGCAGCCCGAGCAGAATGCCATCCCCTTCGGGGATATGGCCGAGGATGCTGATGCCGCCGCTCTCTTCGCCGCCCAACAGCACCGGCTCGCGCAGCATCAGGTCAGAGATGTGGTTGAAGCCAACCGGCGTCTCATGCAACGTCAGCCCGTACCGTTCCGCCAGCCGGTTGAGCATTTGCGTGGTGCTGCCCGTCGTGACCACGCTGCCGCGCTGTTGGCGGTCATGGACCAGGTATTCGACCATCAATGCCATGATGCAGTGGGGGTCGATAAAGCGCCCGCAGGGGTCTACCGCGCCAATGCGGTCGGCGTCGCCGTCGGTCGCCAGGCCGATGTAATAGCTTCCCTGCTGCATCAGGTCGATCAAGGGCTGCAGGTGGCGTGCGATCGGTTCGGGGTGGATGCCGTTGACCCCGGGGTTCATCTCGCCGCGCAACTCTGTCACCGTGCAGCCTGCATCCTCCAACAGACGGCGCAGATAGATGCGGCCTGTGCCGTACATCGCATCCACAGCTACGCTGAGATTCGCCTGGCGGATGCGATCAAAGTCCACCAGGCGGCGCACATGCGCCTCATATGCGGGGAACGGGTTAAAACGTTCGACCAGTCCCTGGCGGATCGCCTGATCGAGTTCCAGGCGTTGGGGTGAGCGGTTCGCCATCAGGTTGGCGTGGATGCGCGCCTCAACCGCCTTACAGGCCGCAGGACTGGCCGACCCGCCATAGTCGGCCTTGAGTTTGATGCCGTTGTAGCGCGGCGGGTTGTGGCTGGCGGTGATCATGACGCCGCCATGGGCCTGCTGTGCCACAATCGCATAGCTGATGATCGGGGTCGGCGCATCGGCCTGGGCCAGCCGGACGTGAATGCCGTTACCCGCCAAAACCTCTGCTACAGCAATCGCATAGCGGTCGCTCAGAAAGCGTGTGTCGAAGCCCACGACCATCTTGGGGGCAGTTGGCTGGCCGTTGCTCGCAGCGAGTTGGGCCAAGGTCGTCTCGGCGATGGCCTGCGCCACATGACGCACGTTCTCAAAGGTAAACTCGTCGCTGA
>CAZYQJ010000118.1:0-10851 GCA_964649925.1 uncultured Litorilinea sp. | reverse complement strand
TCGATGTTGCGCTCGGCGTTCTGCATCGAGGCCAGCCGGGCGGCTTCTTCGGCGGCCAGCGACTCCGCCGCGGCGCGGTGGCAGACCACAAACATGTGCTGCCGGATGAGGCTTGCAAAGAGCGGCTGCCAGTCCATAGTGTGCGTGGGCAGGCTGCGCGATTCCCAGGGGGCGGCCTGCAACTGGCGCAGCCATGCCAAATCCACCGGCAGAAGTTGGGCAGTCTGCTCCTGATACGTGGCACTGCTCAAGGGCCGGTTGTGCAAGACCAAGACGCGCTCCAGCCCTTCATGGCGGCGTGCAGACTCCAGGATCAGCAACAGGTCTTGCACCAGCCGCGTCACGCCGGAGAGACCCCCAGGTGTCGAAAGCTGATGGGCCAGGTGGATGCCTGTGTCTTGCAACAACCCTGCTGCACGCGCGCCGACGACAAGCAGATAGGGTTCATCTTCCGGATGAAGCTGCTGCAGCGTCGAGAGCGTGTGTTCGACTATGCGCTCGTTGAATTGGCCGCACAACCCCTGATCCGAGCCAAAGACTACCAGCCCCAGCAGGCCACTTGCCCTCTGTGCATTGCTGTCCACCCGAGCATCGGCGGCCTTCAGTGCGATCTGCAGCCCCAACTCGACCGTGCGGCTGTATCCGCTCAGCGCTTCGACCGCCAGTTCCGCATGGCGAATGTTGACCGCGGCCAGACTTTTCATCGTCTTGACGACCGACAGCAGGTCTTCTGCATTTTTGATCTTACGGCGCAGCGCTTCGGTGGATTGCATCGCGGCTCCTTACGCAGCGTCGCCAGGCGCACGTTGGCGCGTCAGGGCAGATCGGGCTGTGTCCAGTAAGCTCTGGCGGTCTTCTGGACTCAACGGCTTTCCGGCCAGGATGTGGCGATAGAGATCGGGCAGTTGGGCCTTGACAGCGTCCCGCACCGCTTGTTCAGCCTGCGGCACGTCATCCAAAGGCAGCGAGTCAAACAGCCCCGCGGTGGCCGCCAACAGCACGGCAATCTGCTCCGGCACGGGGATGGGGCGGTATTGCGGCTGTTTGAGCAGTTCGCGCACATGGCGGCCGCGTTCCAGGGTTTTGCGAGTCTGTTCGTCCAGCCGCGTGCTGAAGCGCGAGAAGATCTCCAACTCCTCAAACTGGCTGTAGGCCAGCCGCAGCGGCCCGGCCACGGCATGATAGGCGGGCAACTGCGCCTTGCCGCCCACGCGCGAGACAGATCGCCCTACATCCACCGCGGGGATGATGCTCCGATGAAAGAGCGTGGGCGACAGAAAGATTTGACCATCGGTGATGGAGATCAGGTTGGTGGGGATATAGGCTGACATATCCTGTCCCTGCGTCTCGACGATGGGCAGCGCGGTCAGCGATCCACCGCCATATTCCGACTTGAGGCGGGTAGACCGTTCCAGCAGGCGTGAGTGAATGTAGAAGATATCGCCTGGGTAGGCCTCGCGCCCGGGTGGGCGGCGCAGCAGCAGCGACAATTCCCGATAGGCGCGCGCGTGGTGCGTCAGGTCGTCATAGACGATCAGGACATCCCTGCCTTGCAGCATAAAGTACTCGCCGATGGTCGTGGCGGCGTATGGCGCGATAAACTGGAGGCCGGGCGGGTCGTCGCCACTAGCAACCACGACAACGGTATAGTCCAGGGCGTCATGGCGGCGCAGGTCGTCGATCAGCCTGGCGACGGCGGCGCTGCGCTGGCCCACGCTGCAGTAGACACAGATGACGTCCTGGTCGTGCTGGTTGATGATCGTGTCGAGGGCGATGGCTGACTTGCCGGTTTGACGGTCGCCCAGGATCAACTCGCGCTGGCCGCGACCGATGGGCAGTAAGGCGTCGATCACCTTGATGCCGGTCTGGAGCGGCACCGTGACCGGGGCGCGCTGCATGATCGGGGGGGCTGGACGCTCGACGGGCATCCGTTCGCGCAGTTGCAGGGCAGGCAGGCCATCCAGGGGCGCGCCTGTGGCAGAAATCACCCGTCCCAGCAGCGCGTGTCCTACGGCGATGTCCTGGACGCGCCCGGTACGCATCACCTGGTCACCGGCGCGCAGCCCCGCGGCATGGCCTAGCAGGATGATCCCGACTTCCTCCGTGTCCAGATTAAAGACCTGACCCTGCACGCCATTGGCAAAGCGCACGACCTCCTCCAGCTGGACAGTGGGCAGGCCGACCACGCGCGCAATGCCTTCGCCGACAAAGGTCACCGTGCCGAACTCTTGCACCGTCAGGCGGGGGACAAAGGTCTGCCGTACCCGTTCGACGGTGTCGAAGGTGTCGGAGAAAAATTGCTGGATTTCCTGACGTACGGTTGCCACAATCACCTACCTCGCTTGCCTCAGCCGGGCAAAAATTCGTTGCTAATCGCCTCCCGTTCGGGCGTGGGGACAGCCGCCAATGTATGGGCAGAGAGCGCCTCCTCCAGTTCGCTTTCCAACCCCTGCATATGATCCCGTAAGTTCCAGCCCACCCGCCGGAAGGGCAGTTCGATTTCGATGCCACAGAGCAGTTTGTCGTCGATGCTGAACTCGATATCGGGGGGGGCCTGATCGCGGCTGATCGCGGCGAGCGCGGCGCGTACCTGGTTCTGTAACTCAGCATCGAGCGGAAAGGTGCTGCGTACCTGAATGGGCTGCGGGGAAAGCGGCATAGGTTCCTGGTCTGGATTCCTGTCCTCCTGCGCCAATTCGGTGATCTGCTGCACCATCTTCTCGACCATGGCGCGCTCCAGGTCGGCGTTTGCCAGGTCTGCCAACGTCTGCTCCGTCAGGCGGGTGACTTGCTCGCCCAGACGCAGGCGCAGGTTCTGCATCATGGCGGCGCGCTCTTGTTCGACGGCATGATACCAGCGCGATTGCATCTCTTCGACTTCGGCGCGAGCTTCCAGGATCATCGTGCGGCGGCGGGCGTCGACCTCTTGGGCGGCCTGCGCCAGCAGTTGGGCGCGTTGATCGGCCAGTTCTTTTTGTTGGGCGCGCGCCTGTTCCGCTGCCGCAGCGGCTTCGGCGGCGCGCGCTTCAGCCGCGGCAAACTCGGCGGACAACAATTCCTGTCGCCGCGCCATGGCCTGCATCAGCGGGCCATAGAGAAAACGCCGCAGCAGAAAGAGCAGGATCAAGAAGTTCACGATCTGGGCGAAGAAGGTGAACCAGTTAATACTCACGGGTACGCCTCCTTCCGGTTACCCGCCTGCTTGGGCGATCACATAGTTCCAGAACGGGTTAGCGAAGATCAGGATTAACGTGACCACCAGACAGTAAATGGCGGTTGATTCTACCATTGCCAGGCCCACAAAGAGCGTGCGCGTGATGGTGTTGGATGCGTCGGGCTGTTGCGCCAGGGAACTGAGTGCCTGGGTGAGCGCCCGCGCCTCACCTAACGCGGGTGCAATGGAGCCAACGGCGATGGTGAAACCGGCGGTAATCACGGAAACCAAACCGATCATCGTGATATTATCCATAAAGCGAGCCTTTCTAGGTGTCCTGGGATATAGCCGACGCGATAAAGACGGCGGCCAAAATTGCAAAGATGTAGGCCTGGATCACGCCGACTAGCAGCCCCAACACCTGCATGATGACCGGAAAGAAGAGGGGGGCCACCAGCAGCAGGATCGCGATGATCATGTCGCCGCTCATGGTGTTGCCGAAGAGACGGATTGCCATGGCAAGCGTGCGTGACAGTTCGCCGATGATGTTGAACGGCAGCATCAAGGGTGAGGGCTGGAGGTATTGGCGCAGGTAGTTGCCCACACCTTGCGACTTGATGCCGTAGTAGGGAATGGCCAAGAAGACCACCGCTGCCAACGCGGCTGTGGTGGAGAGCGACCCCGCGGGCGAGCTATAGCCAGGGATCACGCTGAGCAGATTCATCGTAAGGATAAAGAGAAAGAGCGTGCCGATGAAGGGCAGGTAACGGGTAGCCCCGCGCCCCATGACCTCCGAAATCTGTTGATCGGTGAGCGTCACCAACGCCTCCAGCATCGTCTGGCGGGTGGAGAGCGGCGGGCGCACGCGCAGGTTGCGGGTGATCCACCAGGCCCCCCCGGCCAGTAACACGATGACGATCCAGGTATTAACCAGGGTGGCGTTGATCACAACCGGCCCCCACTGCCAATAAATGGTTTGGTCAGGTGTCAGTTGCATGGTTATTCTCCCGGACGAATCGAGTGTACAGGGCCGAACCGCCGCGTGAGGTAGATGCGCACCAGCACCATGGCGACCAGGCCGGTGATCAGATAGGGCACGCCTGCACGCACCATCAGCAGCAGGCCGACCAGGCTGATCCCCATGCGTATGGCAAAGCTGGCCAGAAAGGCCAACTCCGGACGTTGCCAGGTCGGCAGGCGGCGCACCGTCCACCACAGCCCGCCAAAATAGATCAGCCCCAACCCAATACCGGCGGCCAGGGCGGCCAGGATCCCCCAGCCGTTCAGCGTTTCCCAAAAGGCGTTCACAACGCTACGACTCCATGTGCTCTCGCTCACGCGAGACCCAATACCAGGCATTGGCGCAGCCGATCAGAACGCCAAGCACCAGCAGCATCAGCGTCCAGGAATATTGGCTGGGCCAACGACGGTCGATCCAGATGCCCAGGGCCAGGAAGGCCAGTGTGGGTACGGCGACCGACCAGCCGACGATGCCAAACATGCCCAGGCCAAACCAGACACCGCGCGCGGCATCCCGCCGCGCCTTGAGTTTGCGTTCGGCCTTGCTGCCCACCACGGCAATCAACTGTGTCTCGGTGGCCCGCTGAACGTCATCTTCGGCGGGTTCGGGCGGCAAGGGGGCTTGTTGTCGTTCGTCCACGATCAAGATTCCTGTGGCTAAAATCCCTACACACTATTCACGCAGTTCGATAAAGCGGCGCACAAAGTCCGCCTCCAGGCGGGCCAGCGCGGTGCGTGCCTTGCGCTCGCGTTCGTCCAATTCCTGATAGCGGGCGACCACGGATGCCCGCAGTTGCGCCAAATCCGGCCCAGAAATGGCGTCGCGCACCGAGACCAAGACGTCCTGTCCGCGTTTAACGAGCGTCCCTTCATCCGTGGCGAGAAAATGCTCCTCCCCGTCTGGGCCGGTATAGGCCAGGATACCGGGGGTGAGGGCGGCCACGAAGTCAATGTGGCGCGGCAGCAAGCAGAACGCTCCGTTTTCGGCCTCGGCCACCACCTTAGTGGTGGGCGTATCCACCAAAATCTCGTTGGGCAGCAGCACTTTCAGATGCATTGAATCCGTCCTACTTATTCCGGGGACATGCCCGCCTCGTCAACCGCGCCGATCATGTAGAGGGCCTGTTCTGGGTAATCGGCAAATTCGTCATTCAGGATGCGTTCAAACCCATCCAACGCCTCGTCACGGGACACAAAGCGACCGGGTTGGCCGGTGAATTGCTCGGTGCTAAAGAATGGCTGCGTCAGATAGCGTTCCACACGACGCGCCCGGTTGACAATGCGCCGGTCCTCGCGCGAAAGCTCCTCCAGCCCCAACATGGCGATGATGTCCTTCAATTCCTCATAGGCCGCCAGTGTTTCACGGATGGCGCGGGCAATGCGGTAATGGCGATCCCCCACTACCTGGGGCAGCAGCATCTTGCTTTCAGATTGCAGCGGGTCTACCGCCGGATAGAAGCCCTGCGCGGCCCGCTCACGCGAGAGGACGATGGACGCCGAGAGATGGGTGAAGGTATGGACGACGGCTGGGTCAGTGAAGTCGTCGGCAGGTACATAGACAGCCTGCACCGCTGTGATGGCGCCGTTGTGCGTGCTGCAGATGCGGTCTTGTAGGGCGGCCAGTTCGCCGCTCAGCGTCGGCTGGTATCCCATGCGCGAGGGTAAACGTCCCATCAACGCCGAGACCTCGGAGCCTGCCTGGACAAAGCGAAAGATGTTATCAATCAGCAGCAGCACATCCTGGCGGGCATCGTCGCGAAAGTATTCGGCCATGGTCAACGCGGTGTGACCCACGCGGAAACGCGCGCCGGGCGGTTCATTCATCTGTCCAAAGATCAGGACGGTGCTGTCGAGTACACCCGCCTCCCACATCTCGCGATAGAGTTCTTCGGCTTCGCGCGACCGTTCCCCGATGCCGCAGAAGAGGCTGACGCCTTCATGGGCGCTGACCATGTTGTGGATCATCTCCGTGATCAACACGGTCTTGCCCACGCCTGCTCCACCGAAGAGACCGGCCTTGCCGCCGCGCTCCAAGGGGGCCAGGATGTCGATGGCTTTGATGCCTGTCTCCAGGACATCCTGCGATGTGGCCTGCTGCGTCAGGTCGACCGGGCGACGGTGAATGGGTCGCCACTCTGCCGCTTCTGGGGCCGGACGCTCGTCCACCGGCTCACCAAAGACGTTGAAGGCGCGGCCCAACAAACCGGGTCCCACTGGGGCCAGCAGCGGGTGCCCTTGGTCGACGATGGCATCCCCCCGCGCCAGCCCTTGAGTCGGGGTCAGGGCGATGCCGCGTACCGTCTGGTGGTCGAGGTGAGCGGCGACCTCGACGGCGATCTCACCGGCGGCCCCGGCGCGCAGTTCGTTTTGCAGGTCGGGCAGGTGATCTGGGAAGCGCGCGTCCACGATGCTGCCGCGGACGGCAATGACCATGCCGTGGGTAGGCTGAGATGCCGGACTCGCGAGCGCGGGATCCGGCTGCGCTGGACGGAACGTGGACATAGCTATTGGGTTTCCTGCGGCTTCCGGCTGGGCAGGGTGCGTCTGCAGGCACCCCTGCAGCAAGGCCGGTTGCCAGTTCTATAAGCACCAAACTCCCCAGACGCACAGGGCATCCGAGGAGTTTGGCGTCTGTTCGGAGGATGACTCTTGGGCCTGGTATTAGGCCAGGCCCAAGTACGGTCACACTGCTTACTTGCCGTTCTTGATGGCGGCCTGGGCTGCGGCCAACCGGGCAATCGGAACCCGGTAGGGGCTGCAGCTTACATAGTTCAGACCGGCCAGGTGGCAGAACTCGATGCTGCTGGGGTCGCCACCATGTTCGCCACAGATCCCCACATGCAGGTCAGGCCGGGTTTTGCGGCCCAAGTCGACGGCGGTTTCGATCAACTTGCCGACGCCGTTGCGGTCGATCTGCTGGAAGGGATTCGAGGGCAGGATGCCTTCTTCCACAAACTGAATCAGGAACTTGGCCTCGGCATCGTCACGGCTGATGCCAAAGGTGGTCTGGGTCAGGTCATTGGTGCCAAAGCTGAAGAACTCGGCTTCGGTCGCCATTTCGTCGGCAGTCAGGGCGGCACGCGGCACTTCGATCATCGTGCCGAACTTGTAGTCCACCGTGGTGCCATTTTCGGAGAAGACCTCCTTGGCGACCTCTAGGACCATCTCCTTCATGCGCTTGAGTTCGTTGACGTGGCCCGCCAGCGGGATCATGATCTCAGGATGGACGTCAATGCCTTCGCGCTTGACACGGACGGCGGCTTCCAGGATGGCCCGCACCTGCATCAAGGTGATCTCCGGCATGACGAGGCCCAGGCGGTCGCCGCGCAGCCCCAACATGGGGTTGGCCTCCCGCAGCGATTCCACACGGCGCATCATGTCTTCCTTCTGGCGGACTTCAGCCAGGGCCGTGTCGATCTCGCTCAGGGTGTGGAAGTGCTGCAGCCGCACCTTGAGGTCGGCCAGGTTCTGCAGTAGCTCTTCATAGGAAGGCAGGAACTCATGCAGCGGCGGGTCCAACAGGCGGATGATCACCGGCTGGCCGTCCATAGCGCGGAAGATGCCTTCGAAGTCGCTGCGCTGCATGGGCAGCAGCCTCTCCAGGGCATTGACGCGGCGCGCCTTGCTCTGCGCCATGATCATCTCTTGCACGATGGGCAGCCGCTCTTCGGCAAAGAACATATGCTCAGTGCGGCACAGCCCGATGCCCTCAGCGCCATAGCGACGGGCACGCTCGGCATCCGCCGGGTAGTCGGCGTTGGCCCAGACACCCAGCTTGCGGGTCTCGTCGGCCCAGCCCAGAAGCGTGTTGAGATCGACCTCGCGCTCGAAGTCCGGCTCCTGCATTTCGAGTTGGCCCAGATAGACTTCGCCGGTGCCGCCGTCGATGCTCAGCCAGTCGCCTTCGTGCACTTCGACGGTTTTGTTGTCAATTTCGACGATGAAGAGCCGTTCGGCCAGGTTGATCTGGAGGGCCTCAGCGCCACAGACAGCCGGGGTGCCAAACTGGCGGGCGACCACCGCTGCATGGCTGGTTGCGCCGCCGCGGCTGGTGAGAATGCCCTTGGCTGCGATCATGCCATGCACGTCGTCGGGTTTGGTTTCGGGGCGCACCATGATCACGGCTTTGCCCTCTTTGCCCCACTTCTCTGCGGTGTCGGCGTCAAAAGCGGCGATGCCGACCGCTGCGCCAGGGCTGGCGTTGACCGCTTTGGAGACCAAGCGGCGACCTGCCTCGCGCGCCTCGATCTTGGTCTTTTCGCCAAACTGCGGGTGCAGCAGCATATCCACCTGTTCGGGCTGGATGCGCATGAGGGCCGTCTGCTTGTCGATCAGCCCTTCGTTGGCAAGGTCCACGGCAATCTTGATGGCGGCGCGGGCAGTGCGCTTGCCGTCACGCGTTTGGAGCATCCACAGCTTGCGGCGCTCGATGGTGAACTCCACGTCCTGCATCTCGCGGAAGTGCCGCTCCAGCTTTTCGGTAATTTCCTCGAACTGGGCATAGACCTCCGGCATATCCTCTTTGAGCTGCGAGATGGGCAGGGTGTTGCGGATGCCTGCGACCACGTCTTCGCCTTGGGCGTTGAGCAGGTAGTCGCCGTACATTTCGTTGACGCCGTTCACGGGGTTGCGTGTGAAGGCAACGCCCGTGCCGCTGTCTTCGCCCATGTTGCCAAAGACGACCATCTGAATGTTGACAGCAGTCCCCAGGTCATGGCGGATGTTGGTGGCGTTGCGGTAGTCTACGGCGCGCTTGCCAAACCAACTGTTGAAGACGGCGCGGGTGGCAAGTTCGAGTTGCTCATAAGGGTCTTGCGGGAACTCGCGACCGGCAAATGCGACAATCAGGCCTTTGAAGCGTTCGGTGATGCGCTGCCATTCTTCGGCAGTCAACTCCACATCTTGTTTGACGCCACGTTCTTTTTTGACTTCCTCAATAATTTCCTCGAAGGGTTCGTCAGGAACGCCCAAGACCACGGCGCCAAACATTTGGACGAGGCGGCGATATGAGTCATAGACAAATCGAGGATCGCCGGTGTGTTTGATCATGCCCTTGGCGGTCTCATCGTTGAGGCCGATGTTGAGGACGGTGTCCATCATGCCGGGCATGGAGAACTTTGCGCCGGAACGGCAGGAGACAAATAACGGGTTTTCGGGATCGCCAAAGCGTTTGCCGGTCTGCGCTTCCAACTTGTGCATGGCCGCCACTTCCTGCTCCCACAGTCCTGGCGGGAACTTGCGGTCATAGGCCAGGTAGGCATTGCAGGCTTCGGTTGTGACGGTGAAACCAGGAGGAACCGGCACGCCTAGACGAGTCATCTCGAAAAGGTTCGCGCCTTTGCCGCCGAGTAACGCCTTGACGTCATCCCAGCTTTGGGGTTTGACGTACTCCTCTACCTTGTCTAGCTCATCAAACATGTAGACCCAGGTCTTGTCGGCCTGGGGCATGTTGGCCGGCTCATGCTCTGCGGCCTGTTCTGGTACAAATGTCGCCATCTGGTAAATCTCCTTGGCATTGCAGAATACAATAGGACGACGGCAGCCATGGGGCGTCCCCATGTTGTTGCCGGTCAGAGTCATACGGAGACCTACTCACAGTCTAAAGAAAAAGCTCTCCAGGTGCGCCATACACCTGGAGAGCTTTGCGGCTAGACAGCCGTCCGGTATGCTACCTGGTCATCTGACCAGGTGTTTTTTGGGGGATTACCAGACCCGCGGCGCAAACGGCACAGCTTGGGCGTCGCGGATCAACTGGTAGAGCATGGGGCCATAGCTGATGATGATCAGCGCGATCGCTCCGTTGAGCCAAGGCCACCAGCGGTCAAGCCAGGCCGGAGCCTCTGTGCCCGGCACGGGTTCGGCCACGGGCATCTGAATTTCAGCCTTGAGCTTGCGGCCTGGAATCAGGAGCGTGCCCAAGACGACGGCGAAGAAGAGGGTGGCGCTGATGAAGAGCAGCGTGATACCCACGACCGATTCGAGCAAGAAGGGGGTCCATTCGACGGCGCGGTAGGGCGCTTCACTCAACATGGTGCGCCGCGGGACGCTGAACTCCAGCCCCAGCAGGTGATAGGAATTGGAGAACAACGCCATGCCAAAGAACCAGGTCCAGGCCTGGGCCAGGGCGAGGCCGCGCGTAAAGAGCTGTTTGCCGGTCAGCTTGGGGATCAGCCAGTAGCAGATACCAAAGAAGGTGAGCGTGGTGGCGGATCCGACGGTCAGGTGGAAATGGCCGACGATCCACGAGGTGTTATGCACCACCATGTTCACGTTGTAGGAGGCATTGGTCAAGCCGCTGATGCCGCCAAAGGCAAAGAGGATCATGGCGAGGTTTTGGGCTGAATAGGAAGGATCGCCCCAGTTCAGCCTGCGAATCCAGCCGAAATAGCCCTTGCCGCCGCGGGCGCGCGCCCCGATCTCCAGCGAGGCAACGACCGTGAAGGCAGTGAGCAGGCTGGGGAAGGCCACGCCAAAAGTAATGATGGAGTGGATATACTTCCAGATCTGCGGGATGCCGGGGTCGGCGAACTGGTGGTGAAAGCCGACCGGGACGGACAGCACCAGGAAGAGCCAAAAGACCAGGCGTGCCAGCGAATCGCTGAAGATCTTGCCGCCGGTCTGAGCGGGCAGCATCCCGTACCAGGAGACATAGGCGGGCAGCAGCCAGAAATAGACCA